>NZ_KB891285.1 GCF_000373365.1 Parafrankia discariae | reverse complement strand
TGGTCGGGTCGCCCGGGGGGATCGCACCCCCGGGCTCCCACAGAACGGAGCGTGAACCTCTCGGTTCACTCCGCTCTTCTCACCGTGATCCGGTCGGCATGGATGGCCATGGTGTGGTCGCTGCTCTACGCCCTGACACGCAACGCTCTCGGGCTGATGCTGCTCCGTTCCGCGGGGACACCACGCAGGACGTGGAGCTCCTCGTCCTGCGGCACCAGGTGGCGGTGCTACGACGACAGGTCCACCGCCCGGCGCTGGAACCGGCGGATCGGGTCGTCCTCGCAGCACTGTCCCGGCTGCTGTCCTGGGCCCGCTGGGGTTCGTTCTTCGTCGCCCCGGCCACAGTGCTGCGCTGGCACCGGGACCTCCTCGCACGCAATGGACCTACTCGCGAAGACATCCGGACGGCCATCGGTCCGCCGGGAGATCTGCGATCTGGTCCTGCGCTTCGCGCGGGAGAGCTACCGCCGTCGCCTCTAACCTCAACCGCGGCGCCAGTTCCCCGCCGGTACCAACCAAACACCCAAATCGTCACCATCTGTGACGAAAAAGGGCGAGGGGCTGGGGGGATTCGAACCGCCACCACACCACCGACCTGCACCGTTGCAAAACACCAGCAGCGGAAAGCAACCCATACGGTGCCGGACGATCTATCCGGCACCGTATTTACCCAGGTCAGACATACAATCACTGTGCGTGGTCGGGGTGGCGGGATTCGAACCCACGACCTCTTCGTCCCGAACGAAGCGCGCTACCAAGCTGCGCCACACCCCGTAACCGTGGCTCAGTGTACTAGACGCAAGGATCCAGGTGGTGCGTCGGGGTGTCCCGGTTTTGCCGCGGTCCGCCAGGCCGGCTCCGGCGCTCCGGGCGGGGGCCGGGCGCTGGACACCAACGGGGCGCCCGACGTTGGACGGGCCGGGCGCGGGTCAGCGGCGCTCGGTGAGGGTGAGCAGGGTGGCCTCCGGGCGGCAGTTGAAGCGGAACGGGGCGAACGGCGAGGTACCGAGCCCGGCGGACACGTGCAGCCAGGAGTGCCGCCCGCCGGCCGCGTACCGCGACAGGCCCCAGGCCCGTTCCCGGTCGAGGCCGCAGTTGGTGACCAGGGCGCCGTAGCCGGGCAGCCGGATCTGCCCGCCGTGGGTGTGGCCGGAGAGGATGAGGTCGACCCCGTCCGCCGTGAAGGCGTCCAGCACGTGGGGCTCCGGTGTGTGCGACAGGCCGAGCGCGAGCGCCGTCCCCGGCTCGGGCGGGCCGGAGACCAGGGCGAGCCGGTCGCGGTGCAGGCGGGCGTCGTCCACCCCGCGCAGGTCGAGGGTGCGTCCCCCGACGTCGATCGTGCCCCGGACGTTGGTCAGCTCGCGCCAGCCGCTGGCCGTGGCGAGCGCGCGGGCGAAGCCGGCCCAGTCGAGCGCGGGGCCCTTCGGCGCGGGCTTGTACCCGCGTCTGAGGTAGTGGTGCGGGCTGCGCAGAGTCGGCGCGTGGTAGTCGTTGTTGCCCGGCACGAACAGGCCGGGGAACGTGAAGAGCGGATCGAGCGCGGCGAGCAGCGGGGCCTGGGCCCCCGGGTGGGAAAGCACGTCGCCGGTGAGCACGACAAGGTCGGGGACCAGCCGGGCCAGGTCCGACAGCCAGGCGTACTTGCCGTGCTGGTTCGGGGTGACGTGCAGGTCCGAGATGTGCAGCAGACGCAGCGAGGTGCTCCCCGGAGCGAGGACCGCCACCTCCCGCCGACGCAGCGTGTAGGCGGTTCGCTCGTAGACGCCCGCGTAGAGCGCGGTGCCCAGGCCCGCGGCCGCGAGCCCCGACACCGCGCGGACAGTTCCCCGGCTCGGTCGCATCGGTCCAGTCTCGCCCAGCCGCACGACGACCCGGCGATCCGGGGCCGCGCCGCGGAAACCGCGTGGCCGCCGGTGCGGGTGGGCCGTAGGCTCGTTGACCATGAGCACACTCAAGGAGCGGCTGCGCGAGGATCTCACTGTCGCGATGCGAGCACGTGACGACCTGCGCCTGTCGACGCTGCGCCTTGCCCTCTCCGCGGTGAAGGACGCGGAGGTCGCCGGCACCACCGCCCGGGAGCTCGACGACCCCGAGGTCGAGAAGATCCTGGCCCGAGAGGTCCGCAAGCGCCGGGAGGCGGCGGAGGCGTTCGCCGCCGCCGGGCGGCCCGAGCAGTCCGGCCGCGAGAACGCCGAGGGCGACGTCCTCGCCGGGTACCTGCCCAGCCAGCTCGGCGAGGACGAGCTGCGGACGATCGTCGACGAGGTGATGGCGGAGCTCGGGCTCACCGGGATGAAGGCGATGGGCCAGGTGATGAAGGCCACGCAGGCGCGCGTCGCCGGCCGGGCCGACGGGAAGCGGGTGTCCGAACTCGTCCGCGCCAGACTGAGCGAAACCTGACGACCCGGCCCCGCCGGGGCCCACCCGCCGAAGTGTGTTGCCTGACCAGCACACGGACGGGCTGAGACAACTCACAACGGCGGTGCCCGCCGGGCCGGTACCGCCGGGGCCGCCCGGCGGTACCGGCCCGGCGGTGCTGGCCGGCACCGCCCGTTGCGGAGCCGGGCTTTCAGTTCCGGAGCTGGTTGCGCAGGTCGGGCAGCCCGGCGATGCCGCCACGGCCGTCCCCCGCCGGTGGGGCGACGGGCTGGCCGGGGCGGACGCCGCCACCGTTGGGCAGCAGCACCGCGCCGGTGAGGCCGCCGGAGACCTGGAGCACCACCTCGGTGTCCACCGAGATCTCCCCGGGCCCGGGGGCCATCCCGACGACGATCCCCGGCGGCGCCACGTGCGGCACGGTTTCCGACCGGACCCGGAATCCCAGCGAGCGCAGGACGTACTCGGCTGCCTGCTGGGTCTGGCCGCGGACGTCCGGAAGCGCCTTCTTGGGGACCTGGGGCTGGGTGTTGTCCGGGGCCGGCAACGGCATGACCGGCAGGGCCAGGCCGTCGATCGTCCGGGTCATCGTCCGGGCCCAGACCTGGGCCGGGAATCCACCGCCGAACACCTGGCGGCTGGTGAGCACATTGCGCAGCTGATGGGTGGTGGGCCCACGCGGGTCGGCGAGGGTGACGGCGGTGGCGAGCTGCGGGATGAAGCCCGCGAAGGACGCGGTGCTGAATCCCTCCGCGGTTCCGGTCTTGCCAGCCGCCGGGCGGCCGATCTGGCCGTTGCCGGACGCGGTCCCGTGGTTGATGACACCTTCCAGAACCGAGGTGACGGTGTCCGCGATGCCGGGGGCGAGCACCTGTTCGCAGGGCTTTCCGGTGTTGAAGGCCAGCGGACGGTCGGCCGTCCCGACGCGTTGGGTGATCGAGAGCACCGTGCGGGGATAGCAGCGGTTTCCGCGGGCGGCCAGCGTCGCGTAGGCGGTGGCGAGATCCAGCGTGCTGATCTCGTTCGAGCCGAGGACCGCCGAGCCGTCCACCGGCCCGATGCCCTCCACGCCCTTGCACTCGGGGTCGTTCTCGTCGTTCGGCCGGATCCGGCAGGAGGAGACGCCGAGCCGGCGGGCCATCTCGGCGGTCTTCATGACGCCGAGCCGCTCGGCGAGCTGGATGTAGTAGGTGTTGACCGAGTTCCAGGTCGCCGTGGTGAGCGAGTAGAAGCCGTCCTCGCTCGGGTCGGCGTTGCTGTAGCAGTTCTTCCCGTCCGGATCCGGGTTGGGGAAGCGGTCCGAGTGGTAGCACAGCGGCGAGTGGAAGGTGGTCGACAGCGGGATGTTGTTCTCCAGCGCGGCGGCCAGCGTGAAGACCTTGAACGTGGAGCCGGGCGAGAACGAGTCGGGGTCGACCGGGTAGATCTCCTTGGTGTGGACGAAGTCGGTGGTCAGCGCCGGGGGCTGGTCGTCGACCGGTGTGCCGTATTCCCGGTTCACGGCGAGCGCCAGCACGTTGCCGGTGCCGGGCTGCACCATCGCGACGCCGGCGGCGACCCGGTTCCCGGTGGGGATCACCTCGGACGCGGACGTCTGCGCCGCCCCCTGCGCGACCGGGTCGAGCGTGGTCCGGATGGTGAGCCCGCCCTCGAACAGCAGGCGCCGGGCGTCCTCGGGGGTGGCGGCGAACGTCCGGTCGGCCAGCAGGACCTGGCGTACGTAGGAGCAGAAGAAGGCCGCCGAGGAGTCCTCGCAGGCGTCCGGTGAGCGCGCCGGCCGGTTGAGGACGAGCTCCTCGGCCCGGCCCGCCTTCCACGCCGCGGCGTCGAGGTCGCCGAGCTCGTGCATCCGGTCGAGGACGGTGTTGCGGCGTTCCCTGGCGGCCTGCGGGTGAAGCACCGGGTTGTACGCGGTGGGGTTCTTCACCAGGCCGGCCAGCATCGCCGACTGGGTGACGCTGAGCTGGCTGACGTCGATGTTGAAGTAGTGCCGGGCAGCCGCCTGGATTCCGTAGGCGCCGTCCCCGAAATAGGCGATGTTGAGGTACCGCTCGAGGATCTCGTCCTTGGCGAGGTGTTCTTCCAGGTACAGCGCGTAACGGGCTTCCCGGAGCTTGCGGTCGACGGTCTGCTCGATCGCCGCCGCCTTTTCCTCCGGTGTTCTGGCGGAGGCCAGCAGGACGTTCTTCACGTACTGCTGGGTGAGTGTCGATCCGCCCTGGGTGACCCCGCCGGACTCCTGGTTGGCCAGGTAGGCGCGGATCATTCCGCGGTAGTCGACGCCGGTGTGCTCGTAGAAGCGCGCGTCCTCGATGTCGATGATCGCCTGGCGCATCTGCGGCGGGACCTTGTCCAGGCCGACGATCTCACGGTCCTGCTCGCCGCGGAGCACCGCGATCTCGTTTCCGGCGGCGTCCAGGATGCGTGAGGGCTGGGCCAGCGGGGGAACGGTCAGATTCGCCGGCAGGGACAGGAAATGATCCGCGCCGCCCTTCGCGGTGACGCCGGCCAGGCCGACGACCGGCAGCGCCAGCATGCTGAGCAGAACGCCCGCCGCCACGCTGGTGGTAAGGACGCCGAGCAGCCGTTTCGGGGTGACTCGGCGGCGGCGCGCCGGGTCGGGCCCGAAATGCCGTGGGGCGGGGCCGACCGGCCGTGCGGCGGGGCCGGGAGCCGGCGTGGACGGGCCCGCCTGGCGCGTGGAGCGCGCGTCAGCCGCGCCGCGCGAGTTCGGCCGGATCACGCCTGGACCCACCGTCGCATCGGGAACGCTTCGAATGCTTCGAACATGGGGAACGGAGGGGTGCCCGGAACGCCCCGGGGCCCGGTTCCGGCTTCGGCGACCGGCGCTTCACCGGTGTTTCGGCCTGGTATGAACACTGAGCCCGGGACCCCCTGCTCGAGTCCTCCGCTGCCGTCGACGATGCCCGCCTTCGTCAGGTGCCCGCACCGGCCGCGGCCGAGGCGCTGATCCAGAGTAGTGCGCTGACCCAAACACCGTGCCCGCCCGGGGCCTGCCAGTCCAGGACTGTGGTCCCGCGCACTGCCCGCCCGGGACAACATGGGTGCACACGGCAGGCGTCCAAGCGGCTACCTCATCGAGCTAAGACTACGACGCCACAGCAGGGTCACAGTTGCGTCACCGAAGTGACACACAGGCGTCACAGATCGCACTACTGCGGCGATCGGGATCAATGGCCCGGACTAGTCATTTGGACAACCACCCGTGTGGGGTCTGTGCCGTGGCCACGCCACTCCGTACGGTTTCGGTTCAACGCCACGTCACCACCCGCACGGGCCCCCTGACCCGGACTCGAGAAGAAAGGCAGGTGGCATGACCAGAAGCCTGACCCCACCCGTCAGCCTGTCACGCCGTACCAGTACGACCGGGCTCGTCGGCTCCACCGCCGACGGCGACTGGACGGCCCACGCCGCCTGTCGCGACCTCGACCCGGATGAGCTCTTCGTCCAGGGAGCGGCCCAGAACCGGGTGAAGACCAGGTGCTTCGGGTGCGTCGTGCGCACCGAGTGCCTGGCGGACGCCCTCGACAACCACGTCGAGTTCGGCGTCTGGGGAGGAATGACCGAGCGGGAGCGCCGCGCGCTGCTCCGCCGCCGCCCGGACGTCACCTCCTGGCGGAAGCTGCTCGCGGACGCCCAGGCGGATCACCGCTCCGCGTCCGCCGGCTAGCCCGGCCCCGAGCCCTCATCCGGAGGTGTCCGACGACAGCGGGGTCGACCGGACACCACCACCCCGAACGTGACACCAGCAGTACACATTTGTTTCCATCCGAGTCGCGTATAGCCCGGATGGGCGGTGAAGTCTCCACCAGTGGCGCTGGTCCCCCGCAAGATCCCGGGCAACACGTTCCCCGTGTATGGCCCGGACGGGCGGAGGCCCTCCTTGGACCCGGGTTCACATCGCACCGGCGCGATTCCCGGGGCCGTCACCTCGGCTCCCCCCGAACATGCTCCTCCGAGCGGCAAGCTCCCCGAACGCTTCCCTGAACACGCGCCGCGCGCTCCCACCCGCCGTTTCCCGGCCGGTCAGCCGGCCGCCGCGGCCCGTTCGTCCCCGGCGAGCGCGCGACCGATCTCTCGCAGCCCGGCCAGGTCGTGGACGTCCTCGGACAACGCCTCGACCTCGACGAGTGCCGTGTCCGGATGGGCACTGGTGAACCGTTCACGCAGCCGGACCTCGCGTTCGGCAAGCCGCGCCCGATCGGCGTGGATACGCAGCACAGCCGCGGCCAGCGGATGCTCGCCGTGGTCGGTGAGATTCTCAGCGGCGGCCAGCCCCCGCTCGACGGTCAGCGCGGAGGCGGCGCAGAAGTGCATCCTGTTGACGATCAGTCCCGCGAGCGGCATGCCGTCCGCGTCGAGCCGGTCCACGAAGTAGGACGCCTCCCGCAGCGCGGCCGCCTCGGGCGCCGCGACCACCACGAAAGAGGTGCCGGGCGCCGCGAGCAGGCGGAACGTCTCGTCCGCGCGAGCCCGGAAACCACCGAACATCGTCTCCAGCGCGGCCACGAACTGGCTCACGTCGGCCAGCAGCTGCGCGCCGAGCACCTTCGTGATGATCCGGGTGAACATGCCCAGGCTGGCCCCGATGACCTTCGCGTACGCCCGGCCACCGGCCTTCGCCGGCGCCAGCAGCAGGCGCAGCAGCCGCCCGTCGAGGAAGTCGCCGAGCCGGTTCGGCGCGTCCAGGAAGTCCAGCGCGGAACGGGTCGGCGGGGTGTCGACGACGATCAGGTCCCAGGAGCCGCTGGCGTCGAGCTGCCCCAGCTTCTCCATCGCCATGTACTCCTGCGTGCCGGCGAAGGAGGACGAGAGCGACTGGTAGAACGGGTTCGCGAGCAGCGCCTCGGCCCGTTCGGGCGTGCTGTGCTCCAGGACGATCTCATCGAACGTCCGCTTCATGTCGAGCATCATCGCGTCGAGGCGGCCACCGGCGGCCGGGTCGACCCCCGCGACCTCGCGAGGATTGTTGTCGAGCGCGGTCAGACCGAGCGACTGCGCGAGGCGCCGGGCCGGGTCGATCGTCAGCACCACCACGCGCCGGCCGCGCTCGGCGGCGCGCAGCGCGAGCGCCGCGGCGGTCGTGGTCTTGCCGACCCCGCCCGCTCCGCAGCACACGATGATCCGCTCGGTGTCGAGCATGTCGTCGACGTCCAGCCGCGGGACCCCGGGCGGATGCGGACGCGGCCGCGGCCGGCTCGGCGCCGTCGTCCGCTGACCCCGTCCCGGGGCCCGACGGGCCCCGGTCGTCTTCCGCGGCGCTCCGGGCGTCGTCTTCGCCCGCCCCGTAGTGGTCTTCTTCCCGGCGGCGCGTGACCCTGACCCCGCGGCGCGTGTCCCCGCGGCGCGAGTCGGCTTGCCTGTCGTCGCGCCGGTGCCACCGTCGCCGGACGGCTGCCCGTCGCCGGACGGCTGCCCGCTGCCGGACGGGCCCGCGCCAGCCGGGTCCGCGCCAGCCGGGCTCGTACCGGCCGGGTCGGCGCCCGCGGGGGTCATGGCACCATCCGCTGGGATCGCAGCATCTCGGCGAACCGGTAGAGCGAGCCGAGATCCACGCCGTCCGCCAGCAGCGGCACCTCGTAGACCGGACGTCCCAGCGCGGCGATCTCGGCGCGTTGCGCCGTCTCCAGCGCGACCCGCTCCGCGTGCTGCGCGGCCTCCCAGGCCAAATTCGAGATCAGTTCCTCGGTCGGCTCGATGCCGGCCTCCTTGATGCCGGTGGCGAGTTCCTCCCGGTCGAGCTGGCCACGCCGGGCCAGGTCGAGATCGCCGGGAGCGAGCAGCGGGCTGCGCACCATGTTCACCACCACCGCGCCGACCGGCAGGCCGACCTCGCGCAGCTCCCGGATCCCGTCCACCGTCTCCTGGATCGGCATCTCCTCGAGCAGGGTGACCAGGTGGACCGCCGCCCGGTCGGGCGCCAGCACCGCCATCACACTGTCGGCCTGTGACCTGATCGGGCCCATCCGAGCCAGGCCCGCGACCTCCGCGGTGACGTTCAGGAAACGGGCGATCCGGCCGGTGGGGGGCGCGTCGAGCACGACCGCGTCGTAGGCGAGCCCGCTCGGCCGGGTGCCGTCCGGGCGGTTGACGGCCTCCTTCACCTTGCCGGTGAGGAGCACGTCACGGACACCGGGCGCGACCGTGGTGGCGAAGTCGACGGCGCCGATGCGGCCGAGCGCCCGCCCCGCGCGACGCAGGTTGTAGAACATCTCGAGGTACTCCAGCAGGGCCTCGTCCGCGTCGATGGCCAGCGCGAACACCTCGCCGCCGCCGGGCGCGCTCGCCACCTTGCGCTCCCGGTAGGGCAGCGGCGGGGTGTCGAAGAGCTGGGCGATCTGCTGGCGGCCCTCGACCTCGGTCAGCAGCACGCGGCGCCCGCCCGTGGCCAGCGCGACGGCCAGCGCGCCCGCGACCGTGGTCTTTCCCGTGCCGCCCTTGCCGGTGACGATGTGCAACCGACGGTCCCAGGGGCTGGCGGCCGCCGCTGGCACCTTGGCGTCAGGCGCCCTGTCGTCACCGGTCACGTGCTCGACCGTACCCGTGGGCCGCCGATCCGGACCGCCACGCCCCGGGCCCTCGTCACGGCGGCCACACCGCCTACCCAACCGGGTGGCGGTCCGCGGATGCTCTAGGGTCCATCGTCATGCAGACCAAGTGGGAGTACCTGACTGCCCCGCTCCTGATCCACGCCACCAAGCAGATCCTGGACAACTTCGGCGCCGACGGCTGGGAGCTCGTCCAGGTCGTTCCCGGGCCCAACCCGGAGAGCCTGGTGGCGTACTTCAAGCGGCCGAAGTCCTAGCGCCGAGGTCCTGGTAAGGACACCCGTCTCCGTTCCCCTCCCTGACGGCTCCCTCCTCGACAGAAGGTCGACTCCGACGATGACCGCTCCCGTCCCGTCCGCGGACGCCACGACGCCGTCCGAGCGGCTCGCCGAGCTCGGGCTGGTCCTCCCGGCGGTGCCCACCCCCGCCGGGGCCTACGTGCCCGCGGTGCGCGACGGCGATCTGGTCTGGACGGCGGGGCAGCTCCCGCTGGTGGCCGGGAAGCTGGCCGGGACCGGCCTGGTCGGCGCGGAGATCACCGCCGAGCGGGCCGCCGAGCTCGCCCGGGTGTGCGCGCTCAACGCGCTGGCCGCCGCGGCGTCCGTGGCCGGCGACCTGGACTCGATCATCCGGATCGTGAAGGTCGTCGGCTTCGTCGCGAGCGCGCCGGGGTTCGTCGGCCAGCCGGTCGTCCTGAACGGTGCCAGCGAGCTGCTCGGTGCCGTCTTCGGTACCGCCGGGCTGCACGCGCGCTCCGCCGTCGGGGTCGCGGCGCTCCCCCTGGGAGCGCCCGTGGAGGTGGAGCTCGTCGTCCGCGTGGCCGGCTGACCTCGTCTTCTGTCGGCCGCACGATCTACCATCAGAGGATGGTTGATCTTCAGGCGGCGCTGGTCGCCCGGTTCGGCACGTCCCGCCGGGTGGAACCGGAGGAGGAACTCCGACTGGCCCGGCTGGCCGTCGAGCCGTCCCCCGCCCGGGACGCCGCGACCGTCGTCTTACTCCGGGACGCGCCGGCCGGTCCCGGTATCGAGGCCTACCTCCTCCGGCGGACCCGGGCGATGTCGTTCGCGAGCGGCATGCACGTCTTCCCCGGCGGGCGGGTCGACCCGGCCGACTCCGCCGAGGACCTTCCGTGGGTCGGCCCCGCCGTCGCGGAGGTGATGCCGGGGCTGGACGACGATCACACCAGGGCCCGGGCCCTGGTGTGCGCGGCCGTCCGGGAGACCTTCGAGGAGTGCGGCGTCCTGCTCGCCGTCCCGGCCGACGGGGCTGGTCCTCCAGGCACGAATCCTCCTGGTCCTCCAGGCACGAATCCTCCAGGCACGAACGATCCGGGCACCGGCAAGCCGGCCGCTGCTGATCAGGGCGACGGCGATCCGGGCTGGGCCGCCGAGCGGCGGGCGGTGGAGAGCCGCCGCAGCGGGCTCGGCGAGCTGCTGGCCCGGCGCGGGCTGGCCCTGCGGGCCGACCTGCTGGCCCCGTGGGCCCGTTGGATCGCCCCCGAGCTGGAGCCACGGCGGTACGACACCAGGTTCTTCGTCGCCGCGCTGCCGGCCGGGCAGCTGCCGGGCGAGCAGGCGACCGAGCTCTCGACCGAGGCCGACGGGATGCTGTGGATCAGCCCGCTGGAGGCGCTGGAACGGTTCGTCGCCGGCGAGATCGGCATGCTCCCGCCCACCGCCTTCACCCTCGCCGAGCTGTCGGCCCACGACGACGTCGCCGGTGCGCTCGCGGCCGCGCGCACCCGTGACCTCAGCCCGATCATGGCGCGGATCGACGTCAGCGACGGCCGCTGGCGGCTGTTGTTCCCGCACCTGTCAGCACCGGACGGCGCGCCGGCCGCGGGCGCGGCCACGGGCGCGGGCGCGCACAGCGGTGGGCCGCGGTGACCGCCCCGCGTCAGGTCACGACGCTGGCCTCCGTCGTCCTCGCGCCGAATCCCGGCCCGATGACCCTCGACGGCACGAACACCTGGATCCTGCGGTCGCCGGGCGAGGCCGGCTGCGTGGTGGTCGATCCCGGCCCCGACCACGCCGAGCACCTCGCCCGGGTCGCGGCGGCCGGCCCGGTGCGCACGATCCTGCTGACCCACGGGCACCGCGACCACAGCGCGGGCGCCGCGACGCTGCACGCGCTGACCGGGGCGCGGGTGCGCGCCCTCGACCCGGCGCACCGACTGGGCTCGGAGGGCCTGGGCGCCGGGGACGTCGTCGCCGCCGCCGGGGTCGAGCTGCGGGTGCTGGCCACCCCCGGTCACACCTCGGACTCGCTGTCCTTCGTGCTGGCCGGCGACGACGAGCACCCCGCCGTGCTCACCGGCGACACCATCCTGGGGCGCGGCAGCACGGTCGTCGCCCACCCCGACGGCCGGCTGGCCGACTACCTCTCCAGCCTGCGCCTGCTGCGCGAGCTCGGCGAGGCCACCGTGCTGCCGGGCCACGGTCCCGAGCTGCCGGCGGCCGGGCGGGCGGCGCAGGCCTACCTGGAGCACCGGGCCCGGCGGCTCGATCAGGTGGTCTCCGCGTTAGCCGTTCTGGGCACGTCGGCCGAGCAGGCGACACCCGCCGACGTGGTCCGGATCGTCTACGCGGACGTCGACGTGGCGCTGTGGCCGGCGGCCGAGTTGTCCGTTCGGGCCCAGTTGGACTACCTCCGCCGACGCTGAGCCACCCGCGCGGCGGACACGCCGCGGGCACGCGGCCACCGCGGCGCGCGCCGGTTCGTCAGGCCCGGCGCAGGTCAGGGCCCCGGCGACGGGCACCGCGGGTGGCCGGGGCAGCCAAGGCGGCCACCCGGGGTCCGCGCCTGCCCGCAACCTGCCGAAAGCCGCGGGTCATCTCCCGGAAACCGGGTAGGCAAGTGAGCTGCGCCACTATAGAGGCTGGCCGCCCATGGTCTGGATCCCGGCGAACCGGGCCAGGTCGGCCATCCGACACACCTTGATCCAGAAAGGGAGACGAAGGCCACTAAACTTTCCGGCGGAGGAGACCGCTCGTGCGCTTTGTGACCCTTTGGACCATTGGTACCGACCGCGGGCCCTCGTACCCGCGGGACGTGACCGACCGCGCGCGCTCCGGTGCCGGCCCCGGCCCGGCCTTCCGATCCAGCGGTTCGCGCGGCCCAGCGATCTTCCGGCGGAGAGGAACCGGTCCACGATGGTGATCAGCTCCCCCACGACCGGTCCGCTGGTCTGCCCCAGATGCGGCACCCCGACGGTGCCCGGCGGGCGGTTCTGCTTCAACTGCGGGCTCCGGTTCACCCAGACCGACACGCCACGCGCCGAGGCCGCCGAGCGCCGGGTCGTCACCGTCCTGTTCGGCGACCTGTCCGACTTCACCGCCTGGGCGGAGGACCGCGACCCCGAACGGGTCGGCGAGGTCACCGACCGTGTCCTCGCCGCGCTCGCCCACGAGGTCGACGAGGTCGGCGGCCGGGTCGACAACCTCAGCGGCGACGGGATCATGGCCGTCTTCGGCGCGCCGACGGCGCACGAGGACGACCCCGAGCGCGCCGTGCGCGCCGCGGCCGCGATGCAGGAGACGGCCCGCCGCCTGATCATGGACGAGGGCGGCGACAGCAGCCCGCTCGGTCTGCGGGTCGGCGTCAACACCGGCGAGGTGCTCGCCGGTGTGCAGGCGGCGCTGTCCTACACGGTCATCGGGGACACGGTGAACACCGCCGCGCGGCTGTCCGGCGCGGCCGCGGTGGGCACCGTCTACGCCGGTCGGGACACGGTCACCGCCACCCGTTCCGTCGCCACCTGGCGCGACCTGCCGCCCCTGGTGCTCAAGGGCAAGCGCGAGCCGGTGCCCGCCTACGAGCTGGTCAGCCTGCGTCCGTCCAACATCGCCCGGCCGGGCCTGGCCGACGACGCGACGTTCATCGGGCGCGATCGGGAGCTGGCCGAGCTCAACCGCTACTTCGCCGGCGTGGTCGACGCCGGCCAGCCCGACATGGCAGTGATCATCGGCGAGGCCGGCATCGGCAAGACCCGGCTGGCTCGGGAGCTGGCCGAGGCCGTCGAGGCCGCGGGCGCGACCGTGCTGTGGGGGCGCACCGTGCGCCACGGCGACGTCCGCGACCTCGCCCCGCTGATCGACCTCATCCGCGGGGCGTGCGGCATCACCGACGGCGACACCCTCGACCGGGTCGCCGACCGGGTGCGCCGCACCGTCGCCGGCCTGACCCACCCGATCTTCGGGACGAAGCTGCCGAGCGGCATCGGCGACCGCCTGCTCGGGATGCTCGGCGTGCCGCCGGACCGCCGTCCCAGCGCCGGGGCGACCACCCCGCCGGGTGACCCGGTCAGCCGGGCCTCCCACGGCGAGGCGGTCCAGCGGGCGGTCGACGACGCCGTCGAGACGGTCGGTCTGCTGCTGAGCGCGCTGGCGGTCCGCAACCCGGTGCTGGTCGTCGTCGACGACCTGGAGTGGGCGACCAGCCGGCTGACGACGGCCCTGCGCCGGTTGACGACGACCCTCAACGGCCCGGTGATGCTCGTCCTGCTCGACCGGGAGAGCCCGCAGTTCTCCGACCTCATCGGCGCGCGCCGGATCGCGCTCAGCCCGCTGCCGGAGAACGCGGCCCGCGCCCTGCTCAAGGACTACCTGGGTGAGCCCGGGCTCTCCCGGGCGACCCAGGCCGAGCTGCTGGCCCGGGTGCACGGGAACCCGTTCTTCCTGACCGAGCTGCTCAACCTGCTGGTGGACCGCGGTCTGCTGCACCAGGTGCCCGACCCGGGCGGCGGCGAGGGGATGCGCTGGGTACTGGAGGGCTCGCTGGCCGCGACCGTCCTGCCCGCCGGTGTCCAGTCGGTGCTGGCCGCCAGGATCGACGACCTGGACGCGGCGGCCAAGGCCGCCCTGCGGGCGGCGGCCGTGCTCGGCGCGCGCTTCCCCGCCGAGGCGCTCCAGGTCGTCGGCGAGCGCCCGGCGGCCGAGGTCGAGCGCGCGCTGTCGGTGCTCACCGAACGTCAGATCGTCCGCCCGCCGCGGCAGGGCGAGACCCTGTGGCGGTTCGTGCACCCGATGGCGCGCGACGTCGCCTACTCGGGCCTGCCGAAGGTGGAGCGGGCGCGCCGGCACGCCACGGCCGCGCGCTGGGGCGTCACGGCGATGATCGGTTCGTCGCGTGAGGTGTCGACCTTCGTCGCCACGCACGCGCTGCGCGCCTACGACCTGGCCGCCTCGATGGCGCTGGCCGCCGGCGACCCGGCCTGGTCGGCGCGGGAGGCCGGCTTCCACGCGCACGTCCGGCTGGCCCGCTCGGCGCTGGCCCGCGACGACCACCGGACCGCCGCGGACCTGCTCGCCGACGCCCGCCGGCTCGGGCGGGGCGTGATCGACGGCGACGACGACATCAACGTGCGGATCCTGCACGCCGAGGCGCTGGTCTGGCTGCGCCGCCTCGACGAGGCGGAACGCACGCTGCGCCCGGCGCTGCGGGTGAACGTCCCGAGCCGGCGCGCCGCCGCCTACGCGGTGCTCGGTGAGCTGCGGCAGAAGCAGGGCCGCGGCGAGGAGGCCCGCCAGTCGCTGATCACGGCGCTGGAGGCCGCGCACCGGGCCGGCGACGACCGGGCGGTCGCCGCCGCGCTGCGCCGGCTCGGCCTGCTCGAGTACGCCGCCGGCCGTATCCAGGCCGCCGAGGAGCGCTACCGCGAGGCGCTCTCCCTGGCCCGCCGGGTCGACGACCCCCGCGGGGTCGGGTGGGCGTTGCAGCACCTGGCGTGGAGCGCCACCACCCGGGGGGACTACGCGCAGGCCGAGCGCACGCTGCGCGAGGCATCCGCGGTGTTCGAGCGGCTGGAGGACGCCGGTGGGCTCGGCTGGTGCTCCGGTACCGAGGCCCTCGTGCTGCTGCTCTCCGGCCAGCTCACCCGGACCCGCAAGGTCTCCCGGGTGCTCATCAACCTCGCCGAGTCGATGCGCGAGCGCTGGGGACAGGCGGTCTGCCTGACGATCGACGCGGTCGCCGCGGCCGAGCTCGGCGACATCGAGACCGCCGAGACCGAGGCGGCCCGCGCCGCGGAGCTGTTCACCGAGACCGGCGACAGCTGGGGGCGCACCATGACCCTCATCGCGCGCGGGCTGGCCGCCCGCGGGGCCGGCCGCCCCCGGCGCGGGGCGGACCTGCTGACCGAGGCGTGCGCGGAGGCGGCGTCCACCGGGCACGTGCTCATCGGCGCCTTCGCCCAGGTGCTGCTCGGCCTGACCCGGCTGGACGCCGGCGAGGTGGACGCCGCGGAGGAGGCCGCCCAGCGGGCCCTGGCCGACCTGGACCGGCTGGAGCTGCGCCCGCACGCCCAGCTCGGGGCGAAGGTGCTCGTCGCGCAGATCGCGCGGGCGCGCGGCCGCCTCGACGAGGCGATCACCGAGCTGCGGGGCGCGCTGTCCGCCAGCGAGCCGGCGACGCTGATGTTCCCGCGCCGGCAGGCCTACGCCCATCTCGCGGGCACCCTGCTCGACGCGGGCGAGCCCGACGAGGCCCTGCGGGTAGCCCGCCAGGCGGTCGGAGTGGACGCCGAGGACGTCCGGGCCCAGGTGCTGGCGTACCGGGCGCTGGGAACGGTCCTGGCGGCGCACGGTGACATCGAGGGCAGCCGCGAGGCCTACGAGCAGGCTCTGGCCGCCGCGACGGCCACCGGCGCCGTCAGCGAGGCGCCGCAGACCCGGCGGCTGCTCGCGGCCCTGCCGGGATCCGTTCCAAACGACCTCGGCGTACCAGACGGCCTCGGCACGGAGGACGGCCTCGACGCGGAGGACCGCCTGGGCGCGCCAGACGCCCCGGGCCCGGAGGACGGGCTGAGCGCGGCGGATGGGCTGAGCGCGGCGGATGGGCTGAGCGCGGCGGATGGACTGAGCGCGCCGCAGGACGGTCCGGCCGCCCAGGACGACCTGAGCGCCCAGGACGGGCTGGGCGCGGCGGCCGCGCTGGCGAAGGTGAGTGTGAACGGGTCGGCGGCGCGGGCCAGGTCGGCGGTGCGCCTGTCGCGATCACCGATCGTGGTGGTGCCGGCGTCCGACCCGTCTGGTGAGACCGTGCCCTCGGTGGAGATGCCGCCCGCCGAGGGCACCGGCCGGTAGCCGCACGGCGGTGGCTTACACCGCCGTGACACCGGTGACGTCGGATGATCCCCCGCATCCCCCTCGGGCAGGTCGGCGCGGGAAGATCAGGAAGAGGACGCTGTCCGCGGTGCGGGGCTCAGCCACTCGCCGTCTGGTTTCTTTCTCGCCGTTTCGGGGGTCGTTTCGACCGGGATGCTGCCCGAAAAGGCGAGAAGGGTACGAAAGGGCGAGCAGGCTGCCCCCGGAGCGCGAGGAAGCCTGTCCGATACATGGCGGTCCGCCCGGCCTTCGGACAGGGCGCCGGTACGAGGTCGTCCGCACGACCCACGAACGTTCGTGGTCAGCGCGCTGGACGGCCGCCAGCCACACAGCCGGCGGCCGGCTGCCGCATGGGACGTCTGCCGCATGGGACGTCTGCCGCGCGGATGCGTCCCCCGGATCCGGCGGCGGCGGCGGATCCGGGGGACGAGCGGGCAGGGGACAGGCCGGTTTTCAAACCGGCGGTGGGTTCAGCGGGCCCGGCGGGCGAGCCGCTCACGATCGAGCAGCACGACGGCGCGGGAATCCAGCCGGAGCCACCCACGGGTGGCGAAGTCGGCGAGCGCCTTGTTCACCGTCTCCCGCGAGGCTCCGACGAGTTGGGCCAGCTCCTCCTGAGTGAGGCCGTGTTCGACCCGGACCCCGGCCGCCTCGTTACCCGGCTGGGCCGGTTCGCCGAAGCGGTCGGCCAGGTCGAGCAGCGCCTTGGCGACGCGACCGGGCACGTCGGTGAACACCATGTCCGCCATCGTGTCGTTGGTCCGCCGCAGGCGGCGGGCCAGCACACGCAGCAGCAACGCTCCGGCCTCGGGCCGGGAACGCAGCCAGGGCCGCAGCGCGGTGTGCTCCAGCGCGACGAGCGACGCGTCGGTCACGGCGGTCGCCGTCGCGGTGCGCGGCCCGGGATCGAACAGGGAGAGCTCTCCGAACAGGTCTCCCGGCCCCATCACATACAGCAGGTTCTCCCGCCCATCGGCGGACTGGCGTCCTATCTTGACCTTGCCGGACAGGACCACGAAAACGCGGTCGCCGACATCCCCTTCGCGGAACAGCACATCGCCACGGGTCACGTCCTGCCGGTCCAGGTGATCGGAAAGCGCCTGGCGGTCGGGCTCGGACAACCCGGCGAACAGCGGAACGCGGGCTAGCAGATCGTCCACGCCCTGAGCATGCCAGGACGCGGGACGCAGAGCACGGTCAGGGACCCCCATCGGCCTGACCAGGTCACGCAGATGCACCCGAATGCTCTGTTCTGATACGTAAAGTGACGCAGGAAGGACCACCAAAGTGGTTCAGGTCACAATCTGCTCAGTACGGCCGATCGGCACCGGCCCGATCGTGCCACTTCCGGCGGGGGTCACATCGGCACAGCCCGACCCAGTTCAGGAGGGTTGTCGGAGGGTCGTTCGGGGGTCTGGAGGGCCTGACACGCGACACGCCCGGGGCCGCCCTGGTTGCCCGTCAGGCGGCACGGTGCTTGCCCGGCGGCGTGCGGCGAAGCCGGCGCCGGTAACGCTCGAGCGCGGCCGGCAGGCCCTGCTGGACGAACGTGGCGACCTCGTCGGGGCGGGCGCTGTCGAGGAAGCCCTCGAGCCCCTTGCCCGTGTCGGCGGCGTTGAGTGGCCGCTCGACCCGCTCCATCGCCAGCAGGAGCGCGAGCAGCACCAATGGGAACGTGATCGCGGCAAAGACAAACATGGCCTGTCCATGGTCGCCGATGTCGGCCGCGAGCCCGCACCCGGGGGGTCGACGCGCCCTGCCGGACCACGGCGAAGCGACGGGTCCCGCGGGCTGACCCGGCGGATACGCTGCGAGGCATGGCAACCACCGTCGACGCGCAAGCCGAGACGGCGCTGGCGCGCACCCGGCGCGCCCGGCGGATCGTGCGCGCCCTCGGCGAGCTCCACCCCGACGCCCGCATCGCGCTGCATTTCAGCGGTCCGCTGGAGCTTCTCGTCGCCACGGTGCTGTCGGCGCAGTGCACGGACAAGAAGGTCAACGAGGTCACGCCGGGCGTCTTCGCCCGCTACCCCACCGCCGCCGCCTACGCCGCCGCGGACCGCGACGAGCTCGAGGCGATCCTGCGGCCCACCGGCTTCTTCCGGGCGAAGGCGAACTCGCTGATGGGCATCGGCGCCGCCCTGGTCGAGCGTTTCGACGGCGAGGTCCCGGGCCGGTTGGAGGCCCTGGTGACCCTGCCCGGCGTGGGCCGCAAGACCGCGAACGTCGTGCTGGGCCATTATTTCGGCGTCCCCGGGATCACGGTCGACACCCATGTCGGGCGGCTCTCCCGCCGTTTCGGCCTGACCACCGAGAGCGATCCCGTCCGGGTCGAGAGCGATCTCGCCGCGCTGATCGAGCGGCGCGACTGGACGATCGCCTCCGACCGCATGATCTTCCACGGCCGCCGGGTGTGCCACGCCCGCCGGCCGGCCTGCGGCGCCTGCGCCGTCGCGCGGCTGTGCCCGTCCTTCGGTGCCGGCCCGACCGAGGCGGCCGAGGCGGCCCGGCTCGTCCGTGGGGACGCCGAGGCGGCGCGGTGAGCGACCCCGCCCCGGTTCCGCCGTGGCTGACCGCGCTGGTGGCGGCGGTGGGCGACGGCATCCCCGTCCAGACGCGACACAACCGTCAGACGCGGCCGGGTGGGCGGGCCGCGGCCGTCCTGATCCTGTTCGGGGAGGGTCCGCAGGGGCCGGACGTGCTGCTCCTGCAGCGGGCCGCCGACATGCGCGACCACGCCGGGCAACCGGCGTTCCCGGGCGGTGGCGCCGACGAGACCGACGCGTCGATGGCCGCGACGGCGCTGCGCGAGGCGGAGGAGGAGGTCGGGCTCGACCCGGCCGGCGTCGAGGTCCTGGCCACCGCCAGCCCGCTCTACCTGGCGGCGAGCCACTTCCTCGTCACCCCCGTGCTCGCCTGGTGGCGCGCGCCCAGCGCGGTGGACGCGGTCGACCCGGCGGAGACGTCCTCGGTGGCCCGGGTGCCCGTCGCGGAGCTCGCCGACCCGGCCAACCGGATCCTGCTGTGGCATCCGTCCGGCTTCGGCAGTCCGGCGTTCCGCGTCCGCGGTATGACCGTCTGGGGCTTCACCGCGGGCGTCCTGGACGCCCTGCTGCGGGCCGGCGGGTGGGAGCGCCCGTGGGACACCACGACGAGGGTGGACGTACCCGAGATCACCGCGGCGATCTCCGCGGCCATGGCCCTCCCCCGCGCGGTGGTGGAGCCGCGGGAACCACTCGGCGAAGCGGGCGGTACCGTCGGAAGATGACCTCAAGATCCGCTCGATCGGCCCTGGTCGCGCTGGCCACGGCCGTGGCGGTGCTCACCGCGCTGACCGGGTGCGGGAGCGGTGGCGACGACGCCGGCCCACCTTCGGCCGCGGCGACGCTGGCCCCGAGCGTCAGTGACGGTGTCCAGGTCTTCGCCGTGGTCGGCCAGGTGGACCAGACGTTCTCCGCCCGGGAGCTCGTCGCCCACCCCGGCACGATCCGGGTCGACTTCTCGGTCGCCAAGGGGTCCGCGCCGCACAACTTCGTCATCTCCGCCATCCCCGGTGCCACCACGAGGATCGTCAGCGCCGGCAACTCACAGTCGATCACGTTCACCGCCGACAGGCCCGGGCGATATCCGGTGGTCTGCACCCTGCACCAGGGCATGACCGCCACCCTTGTGATCGTCTGAGCTCGGCCGACGAGCCCCGGTGAACCTTCTCGATCTCGTTCTGATCGTCCTGGTCGTGATGTTCGCGGTCTCCGGGTATCGCCAGGGGTTCGCGGTGGGGGCGCTGTCGTTCGTCGGCTTCCTCGGCGGCGGCGTACTCGGCGCCAAGGTGGCGCGGCCCTTCGCCGAGCTCATCGGCCGCGAGGAGGACGGCGCGCTGGTCGGCCTCCTCGTCGTGGTCGGCCTGGCCCTCATCGGGCAGGTCGCGGGCACGGCGCTCGGGGCGACCCTGCGCGGCCGGCTCACCTGGCGGCCGGGCCAGCGGCTGGACTCGGTCGCCGGCGCCGTGCTCTCCGGCGTGTCCGTGCTGCTGGTCGCCTGGCTCGTCGCGACCGCCGTCGACCGTTCGCCGTTCCAGACTCTCGCCCGCGCCGCCCGCGGGTCCGAGGTGCTGGGCGTCGTCGACACCACCATGCCGGACGACGTCCGGCACACCTTCTCCGACCTGCGCCGGCTGATGGACGACCAGGGCTTCCCCGAGGTGTTCGCCGGCCTGGACGGTGAGCGCATCGTGGCCGCCGACCCACCGGACCCGGCGATCGTCGGCGCGCCCGCCGTGCGGGACGCCGCGGCGAGCATCATCAAGGTGCGGGGGCAGGCGCCGTCCTGCGGGAAGCAGGTGGAGGGCACCGGCTTCGTCTTCGCGCCCCAGCGGGTGATGACGAACGCGCACGTCGTGGCCGGTGTCACCGAGGCCGTCGTGGAGGTGGACTCCGGGACGCTGCGGGCCGAGGTCGTGCTGTTCGACCCCGACCGGGACGTGGCCGTCCTGTATGTGCCGGGGCTGCTCCGGCCGCCGCTGCGCTTCCAGTCCGAGCCGCCCGGCGACACCGGCGACTCGGCGGTCGTCGCCGGCTATCCCCAGGACGGCCCGTACACCACCGTGGCCGCGCGCATCCGCAACGAGCAGACCGCGCGGGCGCCGGACATCTACTCCCGTGGCACGGTGCGCCGCGAGATCTACGCGATCCGCGGGCGGGTCCGGCCGGGCAACTCCGGCGGGCCACTGCTCTCCAGCGCCGGAACGGTCTACGGCGTGGTCTTCGCCGCCGCCACCGACAACAACGACACCGGGTACGTGCTGACGGCCGACGAGGTCAGCGAGCCCGCGCGGCAGGGAGCCCAGGCCCTCGTGCCGGTGAGCACCCAGAGCTGCGACTGACGAGCGGGGTCACCGCCGCCCGGACTCCGATCGGGCGTCTGGTGCCGGTCCGGCGTCCGGTGCCGGCTCGGGCTCGGCGTCCGGTGCGGGCTCGGGCGTGGCTTCGGCGGTGGGGGCCCGGTCGGGCGTGATCTCGGCCAGCCAGGCGATCAGGTCGCGGGTGACGGTGTCGGGGTCCTCCTCGTGCGGGAAGTGGCCCAGTCCGTCGTACAGCCGCCAGGAGTAGTCGGCGGCCACGTGGCGATCCGACCCGGCCGCCGTGGACGGCAGGAAACAGCGGTCGAGACGTCCGTGCAGTTGCAGCGTCGGCACCCGCACCGGAGTCCGGAGCAACTCGGCGAAACGCGCCCCGTCGGGACGGAACAGCGAGCGCACGGCCCAGCGGTGGTACTCCAGGGAGCTGTGCGCGACGCCGGGAATCCGCATCGCGCGGCGGTAGCGGGCCTCGGTCTCCGGTGTCGGGTAGCCCGGTCCGCCCCAGTACCTCAGCAGCTCGCCGACATACGCCGCCCCGTCGGCGACGAGGCGACGCTCAGGCCGCCACGGCAGCTGGTAGGCGGCCAGATGGCGGCTGGCCAGGCCCTGCCCGCGGGGGTCCACGGCGATCTGGCGGCGGATCCGCAGCGGATGGGGCATGCCGATCACGGCCAGCGCGCGCACCACCCGCGGGCGGCGGACCGCTGTCGTCCAGCCGAGCAGGCCGCCCCAGTCGTGCCCGACGATCACCGCGTCCCGCTCACCGAGGGCCCGCACCAGGCCGGCGACGTCGTCGGCCAGCGTGAACGCGTCGTAGCCTCTCGGCGGCTTGTCGCTGGCGCCGTACCCGCGCAGGTCCGCGGCGACCACCCGGTAGCCGGCCGGCGGGAGGTCCCGGAGCTGGCTGCGCCACGTCCACCAGAACTGCGGGAAGCCATGCAGGAGGAGAACCAGCGGCCCCGCGCCGGCCTCGGCGACGTGCAGGCGGGTCCCGTTGGTCGATATGTCGCGGTGGCGCCACGGCCCGTCGACGAGAACCGTGGCGGACTCGGGTGTGGCATCCTCCATCGCCTGTCAGGATGGCAGATCCCGCGGCCGGGCCGACCAGCGGTCGCGCGGGTCACCCGGATCGCCGGGCCGCCGCGACCTGGGCGGTCTCAGTGGAGGCCGGGGCCGTCCTCCAGGTGTGCCGTCGGCGCCGGCGTCGTCCCGGTGCCTCCCGGCTTCGGGCGCGCCCGCGCCGAGCCGTTGGATCCGTTTGTCGGATTGCGCAGCCAGGCGATGTCGTCGCGGACGGTCTGGATGGTCCGTTCGGGCGGCGCGAGACGCTTGAACCTGGTCACGGCGAAGATCACGAGCAGGCCGGCCACGGCGAGGTAGAGCACCGCCGTCAACAGGTACGCCCAGAAGCGTTCCAGGCCCGCCCAGGTGAACAGCTCGCCCAGGAACACCGTGCCGGCGATGAACGCGCCCAGGCCGAGGCCGGCCGCCGCGGCGAGGAACCCGATGCCGAGCCCGGCCGACACCGCCTGCCGCGCGAGCTCCGCCTTGGCGAGCTCGATCTCCTGGCGGATCAGCAACGACATGTCCCGGGTCGCGAGCGCGACCAGCTCCCCCAGCGTCGGTTCCCGCCCCGCTCGCGAGTTGTCGGTCGTCATCGGCACACTGGCCCTCCCTCTCGAAGTCGGTGCGCGGGCCCTGTGGTCAGGTCCGCCGACCGATGCCCTCCCGGGAGCGCGCACGGCCGCCGTCACGCGGCCGACCCGTCCGGATGCCCTGCCTGCAGTGTGACCGTTCGTTGCGGACCACGGGGGGCAACAACCCGAAGGAGCGATGTGATCCGGAGGACGATTCACCCACTTCACGCCGCCGGGCACACCTGATGGCGGACGACGCGGCGTCCCGCGCGCACATGGTGGGCCGGTGCCGGCGAACCCGACCGGGGTAGCGTCTGCGGGGTGACAGCACGTTCGTCGGTATCAGTCGTCGGAACCGACCCATTGAGCCAGGTTGCGGCGATTCCCGGTGTCGACGAGGCCGCGACGGCGGCCCGCGCGGCCGTCGACGCGCTCCTGCGGCATCGCGTCCTGCGGCGCCAGAGTGCCGAGGTGACCGCCGAGGCGTCGCTGCGGGCGGCCCGCGCCTCGGCCGCGCTGGAGGGCCACGACATCGCGCTGGACGCGCTGCGGGCCCGGCTGGGCGAGACCGGCCGGGACGACGACCGTCCCGCCGTGTCGGCCGGCCAGTCGGCCGACCCGTGGGAACGTTCACTGGCCGTGACCCTGGGCGCGGTACGCCTCTACGCGGAGCTGGGCACGCTCTCCTCCGCCTGGGAGCGCGCACCACGCCAGGCGCTGGCGCGCATGCACCTCCTCGCCGGGCGCGGGCTGCTTCCCGACGACGTGCTCGGCCGGCCACGAACGGACGCCGCGACGGACATCGCATGGCCGCCGGCCGGCGGCACCGGGGCCGGCCCGGCGGCCGTCGCGGGGTCTCCGGCCGTGCCGGCGGTTCCGGCGGTTCCGGCCGCGGAGATGTCCCAGCGCCTGGACGGGCTCACCGCGGTGTTGACCGTGCCGACCAGGGCTCCCGCGATCGTGGTCGCGGCGATCACGCACGGTGAGCTGCTCGCGATCCGCCCGTTCGGCGCGCTCGATGGGATCATCGCCCGCGCCGCCGCGCGCCTCGTCCTGGTCAGCCGCGGGCTCGACCCCAAGGCGCTCGTCGCGACGGACGTCGGCCACCTCGAGCTGGACCGCGCGGGCGCCGACGCGGGTGCGGGCGCCGACGCGGGTGCGGGTGCGGGTGCGGGTGCGGGTGCGGGTGCGGGTGCGGAGCCGGACTACCGCGCCGCGCTCGCCGCGTACATCGCGGGTGGCGCCGAGGGCGTCGGGGTCTGGGTGCGGCACTGTGCCAGGGCGCTGGAGCTGGCGGCGCGGGAGTCGCTCGCGGTGTGCGAGGCCCTCTCCCGAGGCTGACCCAGCCCGACCCAGCCCGGCAGGGCGCCTGGCGAAGGCGACCTCCACTCGAAACGATTCTTATAGCACGACGGCGCCGACACTGAAGATCCACTCAGGGCGGGGCGCCCGACGCATGGTGGCCGCACACAGCCACCCGCGCCGAAGGGACGGGCCCCGCCATGACTCCCGCGAAGCCCCTGACATCAGTCGACGACAGCCGTCGCCAACGGCCCCTCGTCGTCACCGACGCGCCCGACCTGCTGGACGACCTGCTCCGGCTCGCGGCCGCGGCGGGATCGGCCGTCACGGTCGCGCCGACGGCCCGGGCCGCGAGCCGGTACTGGGCGAGCGCGCCGCTCGTCGTCGTCGGCGCCGACCGCGCCGCCGCCTGCGTCGCCGCGGGCCTGCCGGAACGGTCCGACATCGTTCTCGTCGGCGCCGACGTCGACGATCACCGCACCTGGAACCTGGCCCTGCTGATCAACGCCGAGCACGTCATCTTTTTGCCCGAGGCCGAGACCTGGCTGGTCAACCTCTTCTCGCGAGCGGCCGACGCGGCGCGGCGACGGTCGCGGACGGTGGGCGTCCTCGGTGGCCGGGGCGGGGTCGGCTCGACGACCCTCGCGGTGGCCCTCGCCCGCGCGGGGCTGCGGCGCGGCGTCCGTTCGGTGCTGCTGGAGGTCGACCCGTTCGGCGGCATCGCGGTGGGCGACAACGCCTCCGACGCCGACGGGCCACCCGGGTACCCGCGACCGGCCGACGCTCCGACGTCCGAGGCGCCGACGTCCGGCGCACCGGTCCGCGGGCCGGCGGCGGCCGGCGCACCGGTCGGCGAAGCGCCGACGACCGCGGCACCGGGTTCCAGGCCGGCGGCGGGCCCGTCACCGGCGGGCCCTCGGGCGGCGGGCCCGTCGCCGGAGAGCGGCAGCGGCCCGCTCACCACCGCCCGCCACGGGGCGCACCGCGGCGAGCGTCCGGTGCCGCCGGGCGGGTGGTCACGGCGGCACCGGCCCGGCCCGGCGGTTCCCGGCGGGACGCACGGCCGCGCCACCGGTGGCGGCATGGCGGGCGGCGGGGGCTCACGCGAGGAGCCCTTCGCCCACGAGGAGGAGGGGAGCTTCCTGGACTGGCTGCTCGCGGGGCCGACCATGACCGGCGGCGACCTGCCCGTGCTCTCCTGGGACCGCGCGACGATCCCGGTGCTGCCGCCCGCGGCGGTCGGCGCCCTGTTCGCCACGGCCTGCGGGAGCGCCGACCTGATCGTCGCGGACCTCCCCCGCTCGGCCGACCCGGCCTGCGACGTCGGCCTGTTCCTCTGCGAGACGGTGCTCGTCGTCGTGACGACGCAGCCGTGGGCGACCGCCGCGGCGGCCCGGGTGGTCGCGCACGCCGCTCGCACCTGCTCCGACGTCAGGCTGGTCGTCCGGCTGCCACCGCCAGGTTCCGGCGGCCGCGGCGGCCCGGCGACGACCCGGGGGACGGACCCGTCCGGGCGCTCGGCGACGGCCGGCGCGGTCGCGGCCAGGCTGGGTCTCCCGCTGGCCGGGGTGATCCACGACGAGCCCGGAGCGAGCCCCACCCTGCTCGCCGCCCCGGGCCGGCCGCAGGCGGCGGGCGGCAGGGGAGACCGTCCGACCACAGGTCGCACTTCGGGCAAGCCGCGCTCAGATGCCACGGACAGGACCACCGATCGGGACGCCGACGGCAACGCGGCGACCGGCTCGGAGTCCCGAGTCGGGGCATCGATCATCAAGTTCAGTGACCTCTTCATCGCGGAGCTCGGGCTGGACGGCGGAGCACGCCGATGACCGGGGTGGCCGGGGCGGCGGAGCCCGGTCGGATCACCGGCGGCGGTCCTGGCCGGGGCGGCGAACCCGACGCCGACCCGAGGACCTCCGGCGCGGCCGCGGGCGGCGAGCAACGGCTCGGGCCGCTCGCCGTCCTGCTGCGGGACCCGGAGGTGACCGACGTCCTGGTCAACAGCCCGGATCAGGTCTGGATCGAGCGGGCCGGCCGCCTGCGGCCCACGGCCGTGCGCTTCCCCGACGACGCCGCCGTCCGCGCGCTCGCCGTTCGGCTCGCCGGCAGCGGCGGCCGGCGCCTGGACACGGCGATGCCGTACGTCGACGTCCGCCTGCCCGACGGGATCCGGTTGCACGCGGTTCTCTCCCCACCCGCGCTCGGCGGGACGTGCCTCTCGCTACGCCGGCCGCGGCCCCGGCCGTTCACTCTGGACGAGCTCGCCGCGCTGGGCACGATCGGGCCGTCCGAGACGGTCGTGCTGCGCGCCGTCCTCGCCGCCAGGTTGACGGCCGTGATCAGCGGCGGGACCGGCACCGGGAAGACCACCCTGCTCGCCGCGCTCCTCGACGCCGTCCCGGCGAACGAACGGGTCGTGCTGATCGAGGACACCGCCGAGCTCGTCCTCACCCGGGTCAACCTGGTGCGGATGGAGGCGCGCCCGCCCAACATCGAGGGCGCGGGCGAGATCACCCAGCGTGAACTCGTCCGGCAGGCGCTCCGGATGCGCCCGGACCGGCTGGTCGTCGGCGAGGTGCGGGGGCCGGAAGTGCTCGACCTCCTGATGGCGATGAACACCGGTCACGAGGGCGGGATGGGTACGGTCCACGCCAACACAGCCGAGACGGTGCCCGCCCGGTTCGAGGCCCTCGGGGCGCTCGCCGGCCTGCCGCGCGCCGCGCTGCACAGCCACCTGGCCGCGGCCGTGCACGTCGCCGTCCATCTCGGCCGCGACGGCGACGGCGCCCGCCGCGTGACCGGCATCGGCGTGGTGTGCCGCGGCGCCGACGGGATCGTGCGGATCGTGCCCGCGCTGGCCGGCGGAACCGGCCCGGTCCACTACGGAGGGCGTCCGTTCGCCGGCGTCGAACGTGAGGGGCTTCCCGTCCTACGCTCGCTCCTGCGCGATCGTGGAGTCTCGCTGTGGCCCTTCGATCAGGCCGCCCCGGTCCGGCGCGGTCCGCGGCCGGCCCCGGTCACCGGATCGCCGCCGCCGGCGAGCGTGTCAGCGCCTCCACCGGCGGAGGCGCCGGCGCCTCCACCGGCGGAGGCCGCGGCGGCGGAGAACGTGCCGGAGGCGGTGCTGTGACCGCCGATGGCCGCGGGCGGCGGGCGGCCGTCTCGAAGTTCGCCGGCGCGGCGGCGCGGCTCGGTCTGGTCGTCTCCGGGACGGCTCTCGCCGGCCCGCTCGCCGGTCTTGCCGTCGTCGTCGCCCGGGCGGCGCAGCTCGCCGTCCGGCGGGCGGCCGACCAGCGGTACGAGGCGGAGCTGCGCGGCGCGGCCGAGGACGTGCTGGCCGCTCTGTCGACCGAGCTCGATGCCGGGGCGGCCCCCGACGAGGCCCTCCGGACCGCCCTGTTCTCAGTCGGCGATCTGCCGACCCGGCACCGCCGCCGGCGACGCGGCGCGGGCCACGGCGACCGCCGGAGCCGGGCGGGCGCAGCCGGGCTGCCCACCGGCGGGCTCGACCTCGGGCGCCTACGCGAGCTGCTGCCCCGCGCGGAGGATCCGGCGCGCCTGCTGGCCCGGTGCGAGGCCTCCGCGTTGCGCCAGCTCGCGACGGCGTACCGGGTCTGCCGGCTGGCCGGCGTCCGGCTCGCCCCGGTAGCGACCATGCTCGCCGACGCCGCCCGGGCCGACGCGGCCCGGGCCGACGAGCTGGCGTCCGCGCTCGCCGGGCCACGATCATCAGGTCGGCTGGTGGCGGGGTTGCCCCTGCTCGGGCTCGCGCTGGGCGCGCTCGTCGGCGCGTCGCCGGTGGAGGTCCTGCTGACCGGATCGGCCGGCCGGGCCTGCCTGACCGCGGGCGTCCTGCTCGACCTCGCGGGACTGCGCTGGCTGCGCCGCATCGCGGACGGAGTGCAGGCCCAAGTGCCGCCGGTATGCGCGGGCCCGCCACCCGCCGGCCGACGCCGGGGCGGCCCGACCTCGCGCGAGTACCGGCGCCGACTCCTGGCCGATCTTCCCCTCGCCCTCGACCTCGTGGCCGCGTGCCTGCGGTCGGGTGCGACCACCCAGCACGCTCTGGAGGTCGTCGGCGTGGCGACGGGCGGCGCGGCGGGCTCGCAGCTGAAAGCCGCCGGCCGGGCCATGCGCCGGGGCGTCCCCGTCGACGAGGCCTGCGACCGGCTCCTGGCAGCCGGCGGCGCGCCTCGCACCAACGGCACGCCTCGCCCCAACAGCGCGCCTCGCCCCGGCGGCTCCCCTCGTCCGGGAGCGGCCCGCGCCGGGACCGGCCGCGCCGGCTCGTCCCGCGCGGTGGGGCGGCGCCGGGACGACCGGCGCACGACCGTCCGTCGCGGTACGAGCCGGCGCCGGGAGACCCGCGTGGTGACGGCGACCGCCGCCGCCATCGGCCGGACGGAGTCGTCGGGGGCGAAACTGGCCGCGACGCTGACCAGGATCGGGGACCGTGCCCGGCAGGAGGCCCACGCCGCGGCCATCGCGGCCGCCCGCCGGGCGGGTGTCCTGGCCGTCGCGCCACTCGGGCTCTGCTTTCTGCCCGCGTTCCTGCTGCTCGGGGTCGTGCCGGTCGTCATCGGCTCGGCACCCGATCTCGGCCAGGTGTTCGGCTCGACCACACCGCCCACGCCCCAGGGCTGAGACACCGGGACCGCGCGAGACGCCGGGACCGCGCGGGAGGACCGGCCCAGGCCACGGATCGGCCGCTCCAGGTCACGACCGGCCCACCTCACGACCGGCCCTGTGGACGGGAATTCGCTGTCCACAGCGGCCCCGTCGCCGGCGTGGGGCGGCCGATCCGGCGACACGATCGATGGTGTGCGGGCCAGGTCGGCCCGGCTCTCCCTGAACCCGGAGGCAACGATGCTGTTCCTGTACGTACTGCTCCGCCCGCCGCGCTCCACGCCCTCGGCGCGGCCATGGCACCGACGCTGGCACCGTTCGCGCCGGCCGAACGCGGGCCTGTCGACGGAGACCGGCAGGCCCACGGAACCGCGCAGGTCGACCGACGCGGGCATGTCGACGGCCGAGTACGCGGTCGGAACGCTGGCTGCCGTCGCGTTCGCGGGGGTCCTCTACGCGGTCGTCTCGAGCTCGGCCACCCGCTCGTTGATCTCGTCGGTCGTGCAACGCGCGCTGACCGCCACGTTCTGATCCCGCCACGATGCCCGCACCGGTGCGGCTGCCGCACGCCGGACACAACGGCAAGGACCGCCGGAACGGCCGGCACGCCAGGCATGGCCGGGACGGCGGGGACGGCGGCCAGGTGACCGCGGAGCTCGCTATGGGCCTGCCGAGCCTCGTCGCGGTCGTGTTCATGGTCATCTGGATGATCGGCGCGGTGTCGACGCAGACCCGGTGCGCCGACGCCGCCCGCCTCGGCGCGCGGGCCGCCGCCCGCGGCGAGGCTGAGGCCGCCACCCAGGCCTGGGCGCGGCGTGTGGCACCACCCGGAGCCGCCGTCGAGATCACCCGGGCCGGGGGCGCGATCCGCGTCCGCGTCACCGCGGCGGTGGGCGGCGGCGACATCGGCCGCCTGATGCCGAAGGTCACGGTCGCGGCGGTCGCGGTCGCGGCTGTGGAGGAGGGCCCGGTGGAGCAGCCGTGAGGCGGTTTCCAGCGCCCGTGTGGCGCCTCCTGCGCCCCCAGCTCGGAGAGGGCTGCTCCGACCGGGGCTCGGGCACGATCTGGCTGCTTGGCGCCCTTTCCATCGTCGTGCTGGTCGGGTCGGCGGCGTTGGGCCTGGTGGTGGCCGGGGCGGCCCGTCAGCGCGCGGCCACCGCTGCTGACCTCGCCGCACTGGCCGCGGCCTCGGACCCGTCAGCCCGGCCTGAGGTGGCCTGTCGCCGAGCCGCGGCGACAGCGTCCGCCAACTCCGGAAGGCTGTCTCGCTGTCAGATCGAAGCCGATGCCATCAGGATCGAGGCGGAAGCCGATCTACCCGGGCCACTGCGGGTGCTCGGCCCGGCGCGGGCCCAGGCCCGCGCCGGGCCCTGGGAGGGCGGGCCCGGCGCTTATCAGCCGACCACGGCGAAAGGAGCTGGCCCCAACCGCGCACCGGATGGTCAGGGCGTGCCCGCACCCACGGGTCAGTTCGTGCGCACGCCCGCGGGAGGCGTGGGCGATCCGGATGCCGGCACCGCCCCGGAGGCGGGCCCCGGCGTGGTGGAGGCACCTGGCGCGGTCTCAGCCGCCTGCGCCTCGCGCTTCTTACGCCGCAGGTCGGAAACCCGAGCCACCACACGGTCACCCGGATGCGCCGTCGGAGCGGGCCGACGTCCCGCCGGCCGTCCCTGCCCCGCCGCCACCGGCGCGGGTCCCGCCGCGGCCACCGGCGTGGGAGCGGCCGTGTTCCCCCGCCCACCCCCGGCCTGGCCGACCGGAACAGTCCCGGCGGCACCCGGCTGGGTCGGGTCACCGGCGGCCCGGCCATCGGCAGGCCGGCTCTCCCCGGGCGCACCGCGCCCCGTCCGAAGCGGACCGGTGTCGGCCGCCGCGGCGGCCGCCTGGCGACCGGCCTGGGCGCGCACGGCCGGGTCAGGCGCGGTCGTCGGCACCGAGCCGGGCGACACAGAGCCCACCGGAACCGAGCCCGCCGGAACCGAGCCCGCCGGAGCTGAGCTGGGCGGCGTGGTTCCCGCGGCCCCACCCGGCCTGACGCCTGCGCCCGTGCCTCGGCCGCCGGCGGTGGCCGGGCCGGAGCGGGGCGGGGCGCCGACCGGCGTGAGCCCCGTGGCCGGGGCGGACCCGGCGGTCGGGGCGGTCGATGCCGTCGGGGCCGCGGGCCGTGGCGCCGGGGCGGGCACGGCCCGCGTCATGGCGGCCAGATCGCGGGCGCGCTGACGCTCCAGCCGACGCCGGTGCCTGTCCCGGGCGAAACCCTGCAACGTGATCTGCGTGCCGGCCACCACCAACACGCCGGTCGCGAGCCCGAGAACGAACAGCCCCCAGATGTCGAAGGAGAGCGACTGACCCATGATCATTACTTCTGTCTGACCGGAGTTCTCCAGGACGATGTCCGCGGTGAGAACACCCGCCAGAAGCAACAGGACCACACCGACGGTGACCACCGGAACCTCCAGATTTCCTGCTACGTATCGATTGCGCCGCCTCGAAAATCCGACAGAGGGCGGTCTACCCCCGATACGGTCGTCTGCACCCCCGACCCGCGAACGTGTTCATTCCGGCCGGGGGATCGGTGGGTTCGCCGGGTTGCCGTCCAGCACTGCCAGTACGGCGTCGAGCAGCCGCACGGCAGCCGCTTTCGCGAGCGGCTCGTTGCCGTTGCCGCACTTCGGCGACTGGACGCAGGACGGGCAGCCGGCCGGGCACTCGCAGGCGGCGACGGCGTCCCGGGTCGCCCGCAGCCAGTTCGCGACCCGCAAAAACCCGCGTTCGGCGAACCCCGCGCCACCGGCATGGCCGTCGTAGACGAAGACGCTGGTGCGGCCGGTGTCCGGGTGCAGGTCGGTGGAGACTCCACCGATGTCCCACCGGTCGCAGGTGGCGAAAAGAGGCAGCAGGCCGATCGCCGCGTGTTCGGCGGCGTGCACGGCGCCCGGGACGTCGGCGGGGTCGATCCGGGCCGCCGCGAGAAGCTCGTCGGTCACCGTGTACCAGACGGCCCGCGTACGCAGCTGGCGCGGCGGCAGGTCGAGCGGCTCCTGCCCGAGTACCTCCCCGGTGTTCAGCCGGCGTCGCTGGAAGGCGACCACCTGATTGGTGACCTCGACCGTCCCGAGATGAATCTCGACGTCGGCGAACCGCGCGGAGCGGCTGGACTCGACCACCCGGATGTCGGTGTGCTCCCGCGCGACCGTGCTCCAGTCCGGCGTCGCCGCCTCGACGAAGGCCACCGCGTCGTCCAGGTCGAGCTCGGTGACGATGAAGCTGGCACCCTGATGCAGGTACACCGCCCCCGCGTGCACCGTCGAGTGCGACGTCGCCGCGTCGACGGTGCCGAGCAGGCGGCCCGTCGCCATCTCGACGATCCGCACCGGTGGGCCACCCATACCCCGGATGTCGACGTCCGGGCGGTGCCGCTGGGTCCAGAACCAACCGGTGGGACGGCGGCGCAACCGCCCGCGCCGGACGAGGTCGTCGACCGCCGCGCGGGCCCCGGCCCCGAACAGCTCCAGGTCGTCCTCGGTCAGGGGCAGTTCGCTGGCGGCACACTCCAGGTGGGGCATGAGCACGTAAGGGTTGTCCGGGTCGAACACGCTGGCCTCGACCGGCCGGCCGAAGACGGCCTCCGGATGGTGGACGAGATAGGTGTCCAGCGGATCGTCCCGCGCGACCAGGACCGCGAGCGCGGCCTGCCCCGCCCGGCCCGCCCGGCCGGCCTGCTGCCACAACGACGCCAGGGTGCCGGGGAAGCCGGCGATCACCGTGGCGTCGAGTCCGCTGATGTCGACACCGAGCTCGAGCGCGGACGTCGCCGCCACGCCGAGGAGCTCACCCGTCCGGAGTCGCCCCTCCAGCGCACGGCGTTCCTCGGGCAGGTAGCCCGCCCGGTAGGCGGCGACCCGCTCGACGAGTTCGGGGGCGGCCTCACCCAGGCCGCGGCGGGCGGCGGCGGCCACGACCTCGGCGGCCCGGCGCGAACGGACGAACACCAGCGTCCGCACACCCTCGGCGACAAGATCGGCGAGCAGATCAGCGGACTCGGCGGTCGCGGCCCGCCGCACGGGGGCGTCGTTCTCTCCGCGCGGCACGGGTTCTCCGGGTGGCGAACGGACGAACACCAGCGTCCGCACACCCTCGGCGACAAGATCGGCGAGCAGATCAGCGGACTCGGCGGTCGCGGCCCGCCGCACGGGGGCGTCGTTCTCTCCGCGCGGCACGGGTTCTCCGGGTGGCACGGGTTCTCCGGGTGGCACGGGTTTTCCCCGGGTGCCGGGGCCGTCCACCGAAGCGCTCGGCCGTTCCGCGCGGACGCCGAGCAGCGGCGGCTCGTACAACGCGAAGTCCATGGGCCCTCGGGGGGAGGCGTCGGCGTCGACCACGTCGACGTCCAGGCCGGTCAGCCGGGAGGCGGACAGGCCCGGATCAGCCACCGTCGCCGAGGCGAGCACGAACACCGGCCTGGTGCCGTACCGGGCGCAGACCCGCCGCAGGCGCCGCAGGATCTGGGCGACGTGCGCACCGAACACACCCCGGTAGCCGTGGCACTCGTCGACGATGACGAACCGCAGGCCGCGCAGGAACGGGGCCCAGCGGCGGTGCGACGGCAGGATCCCGCGATGCAGCATGTCCGGGTTGGTGAGGACGAACGTGGCATGCGCGCGGACCCACTCCCGCTCGGGGCCCGGGGTGTCGCCGTCGTAGGTGGACGCCCGGACACCGGTCAGCGTCAGCGAGCGCACCGAACGGAGCTGGTCGTTGGCCAGCGCCTTGGTGGGCGCCAGATAAATGGCCCGCGAGTTCGGCTCCGCCAGCAGCCGGGTCAGCACCGGCAGCAGGTAGCCCACGGACTTCCCCGACGCGGTGCCCGTGGCGAGCACGACGCCGCGCCCCTCGTACGCCGCCCGGGCCGCCTCGACCTGGTGCTTCCACGGCCGCTCGATCCCCGCCGCGCGCAGCCGGCTCACCAGCAGGGGGTCGGCCCACTCCGGCCACGCGGCCGGCTGGCCCCGCCGGGCGGGAACGCGCTCGACATGGGTGATGTTGGCCGCCCGTCGACCGTCCCGGGCGAGTCGGTTCAGGACGGTTCCGACCCGCGCGGCATCGTGCTCGGTGACGGCCGGCGAACCCACGCCCGTCACGATAGGCGGTCGCCCGAGGACGATGTCCGCCCACCATCCACACCATTCGCCCTCGTTGCCTGGCCGAGCCCGGCCAGGTCACGGTAGGCAACCTGATGACACCCCACACCGGGGCCGGCGCTAGATCGGCGATAGCATCATCCGAGATGCGTCGCCATCGGATGAGCGAGGAGCAACACCGGGTCGCTTCAAACACCGGGCCGATTCATCCGTCGGCGGCGCCGAATACCGGCTCGCCATCTGTGTCGCGGGCCATCGGATTGATCCTCCTCATGGGAGGGTAGTGCCGCCGTGATGTCGGTCGCCCGAGGCGCGGGCGCCGGGAAGAACCACTAGGAGGATCCGTGGATCTGTCCCTCACGACTCGCCAGGAGGGGACCCACACGGTCGTCGTGGTGGGCGGCGAGATCGATGTTTACACCGCCCCCAAGCTTCGCGAGCAGCTCATCGACCTGGTCTCGGCCGGGTCGTACCACCTGGTGGTCGACATGGAGGGGGTGGAGTTCCTCGACTCCACCGGCCTCGGTGTCCTGGTCGGCGGGCTCAAGCGGGTGCGTGCCCACGAGGGCTCGCTGCACCTGGTCTGCACCCAGGAACGTATCCTCAAGATCTTCAGGATCACGGGGCTCACCAAGGTCTTCCCCATCCACTCCTCCGTCGAGGAAGCCCTGGCCGCCAGGGACTGATCAGGTCCCGTTCGCGAAAGGCAGGTCCTCGGACGCATGCCCACCGTCGAGTTGCACTTCGCCGCCTTGCCCGGTCATGTCCGCACCGCCCGGATGATCGCGACCGCGGTCAGCAGGCGCGCGGGCGTGCCGGCCGGCGCCGTCGACGAGATCAAGTTGGCGGTTGGTGAGGCGTGCGCCCGAGCCGTCCGGGTCAACCGCCGGAGCAATCCCGAGGCGCTGGTGCGCGTGGCGCTGACCGACGCGCCGGAGACGTTCACCGTCATCGTGTCGGACAGCGGCGCCCCGGGCGACGAGGTCGCCCCCGGCCCGGACGGCGGCCTCATTAGCGCGCCCGCCCTGCTGGATCTCGGGGACGCGGCGGCCCTCGGCTCCGCCGCGCTCACCGCGCCGGGCCTCGACGGCGATCCTGACGCCGACCAGCCGTTCCCACCCGGCCTGGGGCTGGCGCTCATCGAGGGCCTGGTCGACGAGGTCGCCGTCCGGCGCGGCACGGACGGCACGGGCACCGTCGTCGAGATGACCTGGCACACCGGTGAGCCGCCGGACGACTCCGATCTCGACTCCGCCGCCTACGCGGCACTGGCCGCGGAGATAGCGGGTTCCGCCCGCCGCGAGGCCTGACCGTCCCTCGGCGAGGCCGAGTCGTACCCCGGGGTACCCCGCGGGGTACCCCGGGCTGTGACCGTCGTGGCGGGTGGGTGAGCCGATCGGCTCACCCACCCGCCACGTTTGCGTTGGAACGGCTGGCTGAGGTCGGACGTCCGAGATCCGGCGGGGCCCGCGTCGGAGGCATCTCACGAGCCGCCCTACAACAAAAACGGGCGACTCGGCCAGCCACAACCGAAAAACGAGCGCACGTCACAGACGTGCGGATAGACTCCGCCGCATCTCACCGACGGTCGATCGGGGCCGTCGGTGTTCCCCTTGGTGTTCCCCGTGGGGCCTGGCCCCGGGCCACAGGCCAGGGCCACACGAAGGCGTTCACCGCGCGGGCTGGTCGGCGGCGCCGGGTACGGACCGGCACCGCTGCCGCACCGGAGTCACGTCCGGCGCCCGCTCGGCGCTCGCTGGAAGGTGGCTCCCGCCCGCTGACCGGTGTCGGTCGCCACCCAGGGCGTCGTCGGATACGACGTCACGGCTGTGATCGACGAACGGTGCACGGCGGGCGTCTCGCGCCCGACCCACATCTGCCGCGGCCACAGGGGGCGCACACAGCAGACCGGGAGGAGCCATGTCCCCGATCCACACCCTACAGGCCGAGGACCCCCCTATCGACCTTAGCGGTGGAGCTGTCGGATTGGTCGCCGGTGTGGCGATCGTCGCAGCACTCGCCCTCCTCGTAGCCGCCTACCTGGTGCGTGAGGTACTGGCGGCGAACGCGGGCACTCCGAAAATGATCGAGGTGGGGAGAGCGGTTCAGGAGGGAGCCGCAGCCTACCTCCGCCGACAGTTCCGGACCCTCGCCGGGTTCGTCATCGTGATCCCGTTCGTCCTGTTGCTCCTACCAGCGGATGACACCGGCGCTCGCGTGGGCCGTTCTGTGTTCTTCGTCGTGGGCGCCGTCTTCTCCGCGCTGGTCGGCTTCGTCGGCATGTCGCTCGCGACCCGCGCCAACACCCGCACCGCGGCCGCGGCGATAGAGAGCGGGGAACGTGCCGCGATACGGATCGCGTTCCGCACCGGCGGCGTCGTCGGGATGTTCACCGTCGGGCTCGGCCTCTTCGGAGCGGCGGTCGTGGTCCTGGTGTTCCGGGACACCGCCCCGCAGGTGCTCGAGGGGTTCGGGTTCGGCGCCGCCCTGCTCGCGATGTTCATGCGGGTCGGCGGCGGAATCTTCACCAAGGCGGCGGACGTCGGAGCGGACCTGGTCGGCAAGGTCGAGCAGGGCATTCCCGAGGACGACCCGCGCAATGCCGCGACGATCGCCGACAACGTGGGCGACAACGTCGGTGACTGTGCCGGGATGGCCGCCGACCTGTTCGAGTCGTACGCGGTGACCCTGGTCGCGGCGCTGATCCTCGGGGTCAAGGCGTTCGGCGAGAACGGGCTGGTCTATCCGCTGCTGATCCCGGCGGTCGGCGTGCTCACGGCGATCATCGGGATCTTCGCCGTCTCCCCCAGGGACGGCGACCGCACCGGCATGACCGCGATCAACCGGGGCTTCTTCATCTCCGCCGTGGTCTCCGCTATCGGTGTGGTGATCGTCTCCATGGTCTACCTGCCGGGCAGTTTCGCCGAGTTCCCCGGGCTGGAAGGCAGCACCCAGAGCGGCGATCCACGCGTGATCGCGATCAGCGCGGTGCTCATCGGCATCGTGCTCGCCGCCGCCATCCAGCTGCTGACCGGCTACTTCACCGAGACGAACCGCCGCCCGGTCCTCAGTGTCGCCGAAGCCTCGACGACGGGACCGGCCACGAACATCCTGGCCGGAATCGGGGTGGGTCTCGAGTCGGCTGTGTACTCCGCGTTGCTCATCGGCGCGGCCGTGTTCGGCGCGTACCTCCTCGGCTCGGGCAGTGTCACGATCGCCCTGTTCGCGGTGGCGCTTGCCGGAACCGGCCTGCTCACCACGGTCGGCGTGATCGTCTCGATGGACACGTTCGGCCCGGTCAGCGACAACGCCCAGGGCATCGCCGAGATGTCGGCGGGGCCGGAGGGCATCGACGAACGCGCCGGCGCGATCCTGACCTCGCTGGACGCGGTGGGCAACACCACCAAGGCGATCACCAAGGGAATCGCGATCGCCACAGCGGTCCTCGCCGCGACCGCGTTGTTCGGCTCGTTCACCGACACGGTCACGACCGCGCTGGCCGACGCGGGGGCGTCCACGGAGGCCGCCCGGGGCACCGTCGGTGGGCTGAACATCGCCTATCCGGACGCCCTGGTCGGCCTCATCATCGGCGCCGCCGTGGTCTTCCTGTTCTCCGGTCTGGCGATCAACGCGGTCGGCCGGGCCGCCGGCCGGGTCGTGATGGAGGTGCGCAACCAGTTCCGGACCAAGCCGGGGATCATGGCGGGCACCGAGAAGCCCGACTACGGGGCCGTCGTGGACATCTGCACCAGGGACTCGCTACGCGAACTGGTGACCCCGGGAACACTGGCCGTGATGGCGCCGATCGCGGTCGGGTTCGGCCTCGGCTACCCGCCGCTGGGCGCGTTCCTCGGCGGGGCGATCGCCGCCGGGGTGCTGATGGCGGTCTTCCTCGCGAACTCGGGCGGCGCCTGGGACAACGCGAAGAAACTCGTGGAGGACGGCAACTACGGCGGCAAGGGCTCCGAGGTGCACGCGGCGACGGTGATCGGGGACACCGTCGGAGACCCGTTCAAGGACACCGCCGGCCCGTCGATCAACCCGCTGCTCAAGGTGATGAACCTCGTCAGCCTGCTGATCGCTCCGCTGGTGGTGAAGTTCTCGGTGGGCGAGGACGAGAACACCGCCGCCCGGATCGGCATCTCCCTGGCCGCGGTCGTGGTGATCGTGGCGGTCGTCGCGACGTCCAGGCGCCGGGGCTCGTCGGTGGGGGACGAACCGCCGCCGCCCTCGGCCCCGCCGACACGCACCCCTCCGTCCGGTTCGGAGATGAAGGTCTGACGACGAGATCCGGCACTGTCGGCACGTAACCGGCGCACCGTCCGCGTGATCTGACGGTGTCCCGCAGCGGATCCGTCCCGACGATCTCCGGTCGGACCCCCCGGCTCCGGACGAAGCCGTCCGGATCACCGTCGGGGCCATGTCGAGGCCTGGTGGACGACCGCCCGCGCGGCCACGCGCGGCCGGTCGACGCTTCGCCCGGGACACGACGCGGGGCCGCATCCCGCCTGGTAGGCGGGATGCGGCCCCGTTCGCGCTCGCCGGGACCGGCGGTCCGCCGGGCACCCCGGGGGCCGAACGATGATCGGTCGGCGCCCGGCGGCACCCGATCGCCGGGCGCTGGACCGCCCGGCGTGGACGGCGGCACGATGGTGCGGATGCCTGCCGGCGCGACCGTGGAGGGAGTGCCCGCGCGGCCCGCGACGGCGGACGGGGGGAGCCCTCCGGCCACACACCGGCGTACGGTGCTCCCTGCGGCCGATTCCGGCAGCGGGAGATGTCCGGTCGCGCCGGGCCCCGTGTCCACGCCCATGGAGCGGGGATCACCGGCGCGTCGACAACGGCCCCGGGCGGGCATTGGAGCAACTGACAGAGGTAGATCACACGAGGATCACCCGGGCGGCACTGACGTCCCGGGCGGTCCACCGGAGCAGCACGCCGTAACGAGGAGAGAAGTGCCACCGCGCACGAATTCGACGAGCCGGACGACCGCGGGGTCGCCCACGCCGGTCGCCGAGCCCGCCAGGCCCGCGGCAGCGAGCGCCCCGGCGGCCGACGCCCCGGTAGCCGACGCCCCGGCAGCGAGCTCCATGGCGGCCGAGGCCGAGGCGACCGAGACGGTCGCGCCCGACGCCACCGGAGGGCGTACCGTCGCGCGCGCCCCGGGCGGGCGACGCCCGGCGCGGGCCGCCGCGAACGGGAACGGGACCCGTCTGGTGATCGTGGAGTCGCCGGCCAAGGCGAAGACGATCGCGGGCTACCTGGGTCCGGGGTGGCAGGTGGAGTCGAGCATCGGCCACATCCGCGACCTGCCGCGCAGCGCCGCCGACGTGCCGCCCGCGCACAAGGGCAAGCCGTGGGCCCGGCTCGGGGTCGACGTCGACAACGGCTTCGAGCCCCTCTACGTCGTCAGCCCGGATAAGAAGGTCCAGGTCAGCAAGCTCAAGTCACTCGTCAAGGACGCCAGCGAGCTCTACCTGGCGACAGACGAGGACCGGGAGGGCGAGGCGATCGCCTGGCACCTCCTGCAGACCCTGAAGCCGACCGTCCCGGTCAAGCGGATGGTCTTCCACGAGATCACCCCGCAGGCGATCCAGCGTGCGGTCGACAGCCCGCGGGAGATCAACGAGAACCTGGTCAACGCGCAGGAGACCCGGCGGATCCTGGACCGGCTCTACGGCTACGAGGTCTCCCCCGTGCTGTGGAAGAAGGTCATGCCCAAGCTCTCGGCGGGGCGGGTCCAGAGCGTGGCGACCCGCGTCCTCGTCGAGCGGGAACGGGCGCGGATGCGGTTCCGCACCGCGGAGTACTGGAACATCGAGGGTGTCTTCCAGCAGACCGTCGCGCACGACGGAGCCGCCCTGGACACGACCCCGCTCCCGGCGACCCTCGTCGCCCTGGACGGGCGACGCCTGGCCAGCGGCCGTGACTTCGCCCCGACCGGCGAGCTGACGTCCGACGGGGTCGCGCTGCTCGACGAGGCCGGCGCCCGCGCGCTGGCCGGCCGGCTCACCGGCGCCGCGTTCGCGGTGCGCTCGGTCGAGACCAAGCCGTACCGGCGCTCGCCCTACCCGCCGTTCATGACCTCCACGCTCCAGCAGGAGGCCGGCCGCAAGCTGCGGTTCTCCAGCCAGCGCACGATGCAGGTCGCGCAGCGCCTCTACGAGAACGGCTACATCACCTACATGCGGACGGACTCGACGAACCTGTCCGAGACCGCCCTGGTCGCCGCCCGCGACCAGGCCCGCACCCTCTACGGCGCCGAGTACGTCCCGGACCGGCCCCGCACCTACGCCAAGAAGGTCAAGAACGCCCAGGAAGCCCACGAGGCGATCCGGCCCGCCGGGGATCACTTCCGGACCCCGGGCGAGGTGCGCTCGGAGCTCGACGGCGACTCGTTCCGCCTGTACGAGCTGATCTGGCAGCGCACGGTCGCCAGCCAGATGGCCGACGCGCGCGGCACCAGCGCCACCATCCGCCTGGGCGCGACCTCCAGCTCCGGTGAGGACGCGGAGTTCTCCGCGTCAGGCAAGGTGATCACCTTCCCCGGGTTCCTGCGCGCCTACGTCGAGGGCGCCGACGACCCGGACGCCGAGCTCGAGGACCGCGAGCGGCGGCTGCCCGACGTCCGGCGGGGCGACCCGCTGGCCACCCGCACGCTCACCCCGCGTGGTCACACGACCAGCCCGCCGCCGCGGTTCACCGAGGCCAGCCTGGTCAAGACGCTGGAAGAGCTCGGGATTGGCCGGCCGTCAACCTACGCGTCGATCATCGGCACGATCCAGGACCGCGGCTACGTGTGGAAGAAGGGGTCCGCGCTGGTCCCGAGCTTCGTCGCGTTCGCGGTGGTCGGGCTGCTGGAGGACCACTTCACCCGGCTCGTCGACTACCAGTTCACGGCCTCCATGGAGGACGACCTCGACGCGATCGCCGCCGGTACGGCCGCGTCCACGGACTGGCTCACCGGGTTCTACTTCGGTCTGCCGGACACGACCGACACCGGCGGTTCCGCCGCGGTCGAGGGGCTCAAGCACCTGGTCGGCGAGCGACTCGGCGAGATCGACGCCCGCGAGGTCAACTCCATCCCGCTGGGCAAGGCGGATGACGGCGAGCCGGTCGTCGTGCGGGTCGGCCGATACGGGCCCTATGTCCAGCACGCCGACGGGCGGGCCAGCGTCCCGGACGAGGTCGCCCCCGACGAGCTGACCGTGGAGCGCGCGCTCGAGCTGCTGGCCGCGCCCAGCGGCGACCGCCTGCTCGGCACGGACCCGAAGACGGGCGCGTCGATCACCGCGAAGGCCGGCCGCTACGGCCCGTATGTCACGACCGACGGCGAGCCGCCGCAGACCGCGAGCCTGCTGCGCACCATGTCACTGGAGACGGTGACTCTCGAGGACGCGCTGCGGCTGCTGACCCTCCCCCGGGTCCTCGGCACCGACGCGGAAGGCGCGGAGGTCACCGCCCAGAACGGGCGGTACGGCCCGTATGTGAAGCGGGGCACCGACAGCCGTTCGCTGGAGTCCGAGGACCAGTTGTTCACGGTGACGCTGGAGGAGGCCCTCGCACTGCTCGCGCAGCCGAAGGCCCGCGGCCGGCGCCAGGCGGCGCAGACGCCGCCGCTGCGTGAGCTCGGGCCCGACCCCGCCACCGAGCGGCCGATGGTCCTGCGCGAGGGCCGGTTCGGCCCGTACGTGACCGACGGCGAGACCAACGCCAGCCTGCGCAAGGGCGACGCGGTCGAGACCATCACGGTCGAACGCGCCGCCGAGCTCCTCGCGGACCGCCGGGCCCGCGGCACGACCACCCCGCGCCGGACCACGAAGACCACGGCCAAGGCTCCCGCGAAGACCGCGGCCAAGCCCCGCACGGCCGCGAAAACCACCACGAAGGCCAAGGCGGCGGGCAGCACGGCGAAGGCCGGCTCCCGCGCGTCGAAGGCCGCCACCGGTGCCGGGGCGACCGGCGCCGCCGGTACCACCACGGGTGACACACCCGGCACGGACAGCACCACCGGAACCGCGTCCGGTGGCTCGCACCGGTCGAGCTGATGGATCTGCCCGTCGGCGAGAGCCACGGCAAACTGGATCAGACACCGCGGCGGGCCACCCGGGCGGCTCCACGGGAGTCCGCGGTGGCGCCCGCGGTCAACACCGACCCGGTGGGCGGTCACCTGCCGAGCGGAGCCCTGCCTAGCCTCGACCCACCGGAGGCTGACCCCCCAGGCGCTGAGCCGCCAGGCACGGTCACCGACCCGTCGGGCGGGGGCGTCGACCTGTCAGGCGGGGGCGTCGACCCGTCGGGCGGGGGCGTCGACCCGTCGGGCGGGGCAGTCGGCCGGTCAGGCACCGGCCCGCCGCCCGGTCGGCGGGCCCCGCGTCCGCCACGGATGCGGGTCCGGCGGCCGCTGAGCCGGCATCCGGTCACGACGGTGCCCTCGCCGCCGCCGCGCGCGCACACCACCGGCGGCTCGGACGGCGACCTTCGGGCGGTCCTGCGGATTCCCGAGTTCCGCCGGATGTGGATCCAGCTCAGCCTGTCCAGCCTGGGCGACTGGATGGGCCTGCTGGCGACCACCGCCCTGGTCACCCAGCTCACCGAGAGCTTCTCCGGGCAGGCGTTCGCGATCAGCTCGTTGCTGATCGTCCGTCTTCTCCCCGCGCTCGTGCTGGGCCCGCTCGCCGGAGCGATCGCCGACCGTCTCGACCGCCGGATGACCATGGTCGTCACCGACGTGATGCGATTCGGGCTGTTCCTGTCCATCCCGATCGTGGGAACGCTCCGATGGCTGCTGATCGCCTCCTTCCTGGTCGAGTGCGTGAGCCTGGTGTGGGCGCCGGCCAAGGAGGCCTCGATCCCGCACCTGGTCCCGCGGAACCGGCTCGCGGCGGCCAACACCCTGAGCCTGATCACGACCTACGGCACGGCGCCGCTGGCCGCGGCGATCTTCACGCTGCTCGCCACCGTGTCCCGAGGCCTGGGCCCGTCCATCCACTTCTTCCGCGACTCCTCCCTGGACATCGCGCTGTACTTCAACGCGGCCACCTTCCTGGGCTCGGCGATCGTCATCTGGGGCCTGCGTTCGATCGGTCGCGCGGAGCGGCCTGAGCACAGCGCCGAGCCGGGCTTCTTCGCCTCGATCACCGAGGGGTGGAAGTTCGTCGGCCAGGACCGCCTCGTGCGCGGGCTGGTCGTCGGAATCCTCGGCGGCTTCGCCGGCGCCGGCTGTGTGGTGGCGCTCGGCAAGCTCTACGTCGAGATCCTCGGCGGTGGCGACTCGGCCTACGGCGTGCTGTTCGGCGCGGTGTTCATCGGGCTCGCCGCCGGGATGGGTGCCGGCCCGAAGCTGCTCGGGGACTACAGCCGCACCCGCCTGTTCGGCGTCTGCGTCACCGCCGCGGGAATCACGCTGGTGGTCGTCGCGATCATCCCGAATCTGGTGATCGCCTGCATTCTGGTCGTGTTCGTCGGTGCCCTCGCCGGTGTCGCCTGGGTGACCGGCTACACCCTGTTGCAGGCCGAGGTCGCCGACGAGCTGCGCGGGCGTACCTTCGCCCTGGTCCAGTCGCTGGTGCGGGTTGACCTGCTGGTCGTGCTCGCCGCCGCACCGGCCCTCGTCGGCGTGATCGGTTCGCATCAGGTCCACCTCTGGGGCGACATCAACGTCCGGGCCGACGGCGTCACCGTCGTCCTGCTCGCCGGCGGGCTGCTCGCCGTGGCGGTCGGCCTGTTCTCCTACCGCCAGATGGACGACCATGCCGGGGAAGCCGTCCTGCCCGAGCTGTGGAACGCGCTGCGCGGGCGGCGGCCGGGCAGCGCCCGGCGCCGCCGGCACGGCGGGTTGTTCATCACGGTCGAGGGCGCCGCGGGCGCCGGCAAGACGACCCAGCTGGAACTGCTGCGCGGCTGGCTGGCCTCGAGCGGGCGCGAGGTCGTGCCGGCCTACGAGACCGACGGGACGTCCTTCGGCGCGGGCCTGCGGGAGCTGCTCGACGACCCCGCCAACCGGCTGCACGCCCGGACCGAGCTGCTGCTGGACGCGGCCGACCGCGCCGAGCACGTGGCCCGGGTCATCGAACCGGCACTGGCCCGGGGCGCGATCGTGCTCACCGACCGTTACGTGGATTCCGCGATCGCCTGCCAGGCGCTCGGCCAGCGGATCGACAGCGACGAGCTGACCGTTCTGACCCAGTGGGCCAGCCACTCGCTGCTGCCCGACGTGACGATCCTGCTGGACCTGCCACCGGAACAGGCACTGGTCCGGGGCGCGGGCGATCCCTACCTCGGGCGGGAGGGCGGGGCCGCCGACGGCGACGGCGACGGCGAGGCCACCGCCGTGGCCTACCACCGGCGGGTCCGCGAGCACTTCCGCAGGCTCGCGGACGAGGATCCGGACCGGCACGTCATCCTGGACGCGACGCTGCCCCCACCGGAGCTTCACCGGCAGATCCGCACGGTGATCGCCGGGCGGCTGCGCCCCGCGCCCGCCGGCGACGGCACGCGCGGGTGATCTGCTCAGCGTGATGCACGACAATGGCGGCGTGACGGTCTGGGACACCCTGGTCGGGCAGGACGCGGTGGTCGCCACCCTGACCGCCGCGGCCACGGCGGCGGCGTTGGTCACCGAGGGTGGGGCGCTGGCCGCTGCCCGGGCGGGCATGACCCACTCCTGGCTGTTCACCGGCCCGGCCGGCTCCGGGCTCGCCGAGGCGGCCCGAGCCTTCGCCGCCGGCCTGCTCTGCGAGAACACTCCGCCGGGCTGCGGGCAGTGTCCGGGCTGTCACACCGTCCTCTCCGACACCGCGGCAGACCTCCGCACGGTCCGTCCGGAGGGGCTGTCGATCGGAGTGCGCGACGTCCGGGCCCTGATCAGGGACGCCGCGAGCGCCCCGAGCGCGGGCAGATGGCGCATCCTGCTGGTCGAGGACGCCGACCGCTTCACCGACTCGGCGGCGAACGCACTACTCAAGGCGCTGGAGGAGCCGGCCGACCGAGCGGTGTTCCTGCTGTGCGCCCCATCCTTCGACGACGTGCTGCCCACCATCCGCTCCCGGTGCCGGTCGGTCGCCCTGCGGCTGCCGGACCCGCGGGACGTGGCCGGCGCCCTCATCCGGGAGGGAGTGGCCGAGGACCTCGCCGCCGTGCTGGCGCAGGCGTCCCAGGGGCATGTCGGGCAGGCCCGCAGGCTGGCCGTCGACCCGCAGGCCCGCGCGCGGCGGGAGTCGGTGCTGCGCCTGCCCGCCCGGCTGCGACGGGTCGGCGACTGCCTGGCCGCGGCCGCCGACCTGGTGGACGCCGCGAACGCCGACGCGCAGGCCGCGAACGCCGAGCGGGACGAGGTCGAGACCGAGGCGCTGAAGACGGCGCTGGGTGTCGGCGCGACGTCGTCCGGTACCAGGTCGACGTCCGCGCGCAGCGCCAAGGCGGGGGCCAAGCCGAAGTCGCTCCAGGTCCGCGGCGCGGCCGGGGCGCTCAAGGAGCTGGAGCGGGCCCAGAAGAGCCGAGGCCGGCGTACCGTTCTCGACTCCCTCGACCGGGCCCTGGTGGATCTCGCCGGGCTGTACCGGGACGTCCTCGTCCAACAACTGCGGGCGCGGGTCACCCCGGTGCACCCCGACCAGGCCGACGCCGTCGCCCAGCTGGCCGCCACGGCCACCCCGGAGCAGACGCTGCGCCGGTGGGAGGCCGTGCTGGCGACACGGCAGGCGCTGGCGGACAACCCGGGCCTGGTGCCGCAGCTGGCCGCCGAGTCCCTTGCCCTCACGCTGCGCGACGCATGAGAGCCTGTCCGACGAGGCCGGCGAGGGGCGTCACCGGCGGAGAGGGCGGGCATGCGGGTTGCGGCGGTCGGCGACCTCCATGTCGTTCCCGGATCCGCGTTGCGGCTGCGGCCGCTCTACCAGCGGGCGGCGATCGTCGCCGACGTCCTGCTGCTCGCCGGTGATCTGACCAACGACGGCGAGCTGGAATCCGCGGCGGAGCTGTGCACGGTCGTCCGGGGGCTTGATCTGCCGGTCGTGGCGGTGCTGGGGAACCACGACCACGACGCCGGCGAGGGCCGGCGGGTCGCCGCGATGCTCGGGGCCGCCGGTGTGATCGTGCTCGACGGAACGGCGGCGACGATCGGGACGGCGGCCGGCCCACTCGGGGTCGCCGGCGTGACGGGTTTCGCCGACAACCACCTCACCGACGGCGGGCCGGGCGGCCGCACCCCCGAGGACACCGCGGCCGACGCCTTCCACCTGCGCGACGCGCTCGCCTCCCTCGACACCGACATCCGCGTCGCGCTCACCCACTACGCACCGGTACGGGAGACGCTGACGGGCGAGGCGCCGGAGTTGCACCGGTTCCTCGGCAGCTCCCTGCTCGGCGCCGCCATCGACGGCTCACGCGCGGCGGGAGCCCTGCGTGGCGCCGGTTCCGGGCACGGAGCGACCGCGGCGCGCACGGCCGGCACGGTCAGCACGACAGGCACAACCAGCACGACAGACTCGACCGGCACGACCGGCACGACCGGCACGACCGGCACGACCGGCACGACCGGCACCACCGGTGCGGGCCGAGCCGCGCGCTCCGGCACGGGCACGGGATCCGCCGACGCGCCCGCCACCGCGCTCGCCGTCCACGGCCATGCCCACCACGGCCAGGAGGCGGGGCGGACACCGGGCGGGACACCGGTCCGCAACGTCGCCCGCCCGGTCATCGTGGCCCCGTTCGCGGTCTACCAGGTTCCGGGCGGGGCCCGCATCGGGTGAGGATGGGCGAACCGGAAGTCTCACCGCCGCCCCCGTCGTAGTCTTCCGTGGACCGGGCAGCCGAGGGCGGAAGGTGGCGGGACGTCGCATGCCGATGATGTGCGCGGTGTCCTTCTCCCGCAGGGGCCGGCTCTACTACGCCGATCCGGGCCCGTACAGCCCGCGGGTCGGCGACCGCGTCCTGGTGCCCACCGACGAGGGACCCGAGGTCGCCACCTGTGTGTGGGCTCCGCAGTGGGTCAGCGAGGACGTCGGCGGCCTGCCGGTGCTGGCCGGCCTCGCGGACGACGACGACCTGCGCCGCGATGACGCCGCCCGCCGGCGCCGCGCTCAGGCGAGAGTCGCCGCCCGCCGGCTCGTCCGGGAGCACGGCCTGCCGATGAAGGTGGTCGGCGTCGACGTGGTTCCCGACAGCAACGCCTTCACCGTCTATTTCACCGCCGAGAACCGGGTCGACTTCCGTGCCCTCGTACGTGATCTCAACCGGACGCTGTCCGCCCGCGTGCAGCTGCGGCAGCTGTCGGCCCGCGACAGCGCGAAACTCCAGGGCGGGATCGGCTCCTGCGGGCGGGACCTGTGCTGTTCCACCTTCCTCACCGACTTCGAGCCGGTGAGCGTGCGGATGGCGAAGGACCAGAACCTCTCGCTGAACCCGATGCGCATCAGCGGGGCGTGCGGCCGGCTGATGTGCTGCCTGCGCTACGAACATCCCCTCTACGAGGAGTTCACCGCCGCCGTCCCCGCGGTGGGCGCACGCGCGTCCACACCGGACGGGGACGGCCGGGTGGTCGCCCACGACGTGCCGCGCCAGCAGGTGACGGTCGCGCTCGACGGCGGCGGCCGGCACGCCTGCTCCCGGGCGGACGTGTGTGGCTCACGCAAGGCCTACGAGGCCACCCACGCGGCCGGGCTGGCCCGCCCGGCCGACACCGCGGATCCGACCGGCCCGACTGACACGGCTGACACGGCCGAGACCGCGGGCCCGGCCGAGACCGCGGGCCCGGCCGAGACCGCGGGCCTGACACCGGACGGCGGCGAGGACAAGTCCCCGGACCCGCCCGGCGGGCGCTCCCACCGCCGCCGATCCCGACGGCGCACGGAGCACTGAAGCCACGGAGCACCGAGGCGAGGGAAGCCCGGGACGCGGGGAGCACCGAGGGGCACGCGGCACGGGCCGCCCGGTCTCCCGCGGGCCAGCAGGGCTCGCGACAGGACAGACAGCGCGACATGACCGCGCGCCGGCGCCGGCCGGCGGCATCGACATGGGGGGAACCATGCAACGGCGGGTATGGCTGGTACGCCACGGCGAGAGCACGGCGAACGCGGGGCAGCCGTCGGCCGATCCCCACGGCATCGACCTCACCGAACTCGGAACGCGCCAAGCCGACGCGCTGGCCGGGATGATTCCCCACGACCCGTCCCTGATCGTGGTCTCCTGGTACCTACGCGCCCGGCTGACCGCGGAACCGACCGCGCGCAGGTTCCCGGCCACCCCGCTGGAGGTCTGGGACGTCCAGGAGTTCACCTACCTGGGCAGTCTCCACGGTCAGGAGCTGACCGATCGCGAACGGGCGCCGTTCGCGCGGCAGTACTGGCATCAGGCGAACCCGTACTCGGTGGACCGGCCCGAGCTGGGCTGTGAGTCGTTCGCCGGGCTGATGGACCGGGCCGACCGGCTCCTCGCCCGGCTGCACCAGGCGCCCCCGGGCCTTGTCGTGGTCTTCACCCACGGCATGTTCATCCGCGCGGTGGACTGGTGCCTGCGGGCCCGCGCCGGCACGGTGGAACGGCTCGACATGGGCGGCTACCGGGAACACCACCGGCGCCGACCCGTGCCGAACGGATCGATCATCGAGCTCCACGACGGTGACCGGGAGCTGCGCGAGGCGACGGAGCCGGATCTCAGGGATCGAACCGGTAGCCCATCCCCCGGAGTGTGGTGACCAGGCGGCGTTGCGGCGGTCTTCCCTCGACCTTGGTGCGCACCCGCCGAACGTGCTCGGTCACGGTGGCCGGGTCCTGGAAGCGGGTGCCCCAGACCTGTTCCAGCAGTTCCTCGCGGCTGAACACCCGGCGTGGATGTCGGGCGAGGAAGGCCAGCAGCTCGTACTCACGGGCGGTGAGATCCACCCGCTCACCCGCGACGGCCACCTCCCGCGCGCGCAGGTCGATCGAGACGTCGCCGTAGATGAGGGGCTCGTTGCCGTCCCCCGTGCGCTGCGGCGGCGCCTCGACGGGCCGGCGGCGCAGCCGCGCACGCACCCTGGCGACCAGCTCACGCAGCGAGTACGGCTTGACCACGTAGTCGTCGGCGCCAAGCTCCAGGCCGACGACGCGGTCCACCTCCTCGGCGCGTCCGGTCAGCATGATCACCGGAACCTCGCTGGTCTGGCGCAGCCGGCTGAGGACGGCGAAACCGTCCATCCGCGGCATGGCCACGTCCAGCACAACGAGATCTATCTCGGTGGTCTGGAACAGTCGCAGCGCTGCCTCGCCGTCCGCGGCCTCGAGCACCCGGTACCCGAATCGCTCAAGGCTGCGTGCCAGCGCGATTCGCGATGCCTCGTCGTCTTCGGCGACAAGCAGCGACGCTCCGCGCGTCGTGCCTGGCGCACCTTCCCCGGCCCCGGTCATGGTGCGAAACCCTACGCAACCTCTCCGGAGCCACTGCGACCGGGGGTGCCTTTTTGACACCTTCGGCCGACCCGCGGGGGTTCGAGCATTCAAATCCGTAACAGAAAGCCTTGCAAGACATGCGATCAGTACGCATCCTGATCATTTCGTATCCCGTGGACAACCGAACGTCGACGTGATGTGGCGGGGTGCGCCGACGGACAGATCGGCGCCTTCCCTCCGACCGACACCCCAGGACACGCAGCGCCACCGAACCGGACCACATCCGGACCCGGCGCGCAGCCGGATCCGCGCACGCCCCCGCCCGGCACCGACCACCCATCGACCATCCACCGACCACCCACCGCGAGCTCCGTCGAGGTCCCGACCCGGTCGCGGACGGGCGGCGATCGCCACAGCGCCTTCGTCTGGCATACTCGTCCGGGCAGGACGGCGTCGGGGCCCACCGGCTCGCAGCCGCCTGGCCGATGCCGGAGTAGCTCAGTGGCAGAGCAATCGCCTCGTAAGCGATAGGTCGCGGGTTCAATCCCCGCCTCCGGCTCAGACTCTCTTCCCAGCCCGCCGCCGTTCACCGGCGGTGGCGGCGCGCCTTCGGCCCCGGCGAACACACCCGGCACTTTTCTCAGGGCATGCGGCAGCGGCCGGTGAGGTCATGGACCCCGCCGGCCGCCACCGCGGTCGTCAGGCCGTGCGTGCGTGCGCGGCGCCGTCCTCGTCCCCGTGCTCCACGCCCTCGGAGTCCTTCAGGCGGGTGATCGAGGCGAGGATCTCCCGCTCGGCGGCCCCCCGGTCCACCCAGGACGCACCCTCGACGGACTTGCCGGGCTCAAGGTCCTTGTAGACCTCGAAGAAGTGCTGAATCTCCAGCCGGTCGAACTCCGGCAGGTGACGGATGTCACGCAGATGCTCCTGCCGGACGTCCGCCACCGGAACGCAGAGGACCTTGTCGTCCGGGCCCTTCTCGTCCGTCATCCGGAACATGCCGATGGTGCGGCACCGCACCAGGCAGCCCGGAAAAGTCGGCTCCTCCAGCAGAACCAGCGCGTCGAGCGGATCGCCGTCCCGACCGAGTGTGCCCTCGATGAATCCGTAGTCGGACGGATAGTGGGTGGACGTGAACAGCATCCGGTCCAGCCGGATGCGCCCGGTGTGGTGATCCATCTCGTACTTGTTGCGCTGCCCCTTGGGGATCTCGATGGTCACGTCGAACTCGAGGTCCACGCCGTTCCCTGTCTCCTTCGGTCCGTCCGGCACCGAAGGCCGGCTCTGGGTCTGCGGAACGCCGTGTCCGGCGTCCCTGGGTCGTCCGTGTCGCGATGCGCCACCCGCGTGGCGCGCGCGTCACTCGATCGCGGTAGTCAAGCCGAGACCCGGACCCGCGGTTCGCGCGGGTCCACTGTGCCCTGTGCGCGGTGACGCGCTGTGGCGGGGTGCGGCCACCGGACCGCGATGCCGCCGCACGAACGCCGCCACTCGCACGATCGCACGGCCACGCCCCACGAGGCGCGCCGCACGGTCGGCTCCGAGCGCCCTCGGACAGCCCCGAGGGTCCTCGGGCGGTCTTTCGATCCGCCCCGGGCGACCTCCATGGTCGCCTGTCGCGCCCCACGGCCAACACCATGGTGTGGCCTTCTTCGTACCCGATCCACGTGATCGCCGAAGCGGTTCCGCTCCGGACCGGGACTGAGCCGGCCCCGCGCAAGGGTGTTCCCACTCACCGGGAACCCACTCTGCCGGCGCGATCGTCGGCTCCACACTGCCGGCACACTGCCGGCGCGCGCGTCATCCCCGTGTCGGCGGGACGAAACCGTCCACCTCACGAAAGCCGGGACGTGACCGGCAGGGTGCCACCCCCGCGACACCGACCTGCGTAACCTCACCCGGGTGACCACAGTGCCGCTGGGCGCGCGGGCCGGTGGCCTCACGGCACTGGCTGGAGCGCTGCTCGCCGGATCGCTCTCGCCTGGTCCGGCGACGCCTCCGGGCGGCGCGCCACCGACCCCTCCCACCGTGCGCGCCGAGGCGTCCGCGCTGCCGGGGCTGGACCCGGACGCGCCGAAGGCGGACCCGGCCGCGGTGGCCGCGCGGCTGTTCGGGCCGCTCTCCGACCCGGTGCTGGGCGGCCCGGCCGCGCTGGTGGTCGACGCGCTGACCGGGCAGGTCCTCCTCACCAATCGCGCCGCCGAGCCGACCGCTCCCGCATCCACGGTCAAGATCGCCACCGCGACCGCGGCGCTCACCGCCCTCGCCCCGGACGCCCGCCTGCGCACCCGCGCGGTCTACCTCCCCCCGGCCGGCGCACCAGCCGCGACAGGCACGACAGGCACGACAGGCGGCGGATCATCCACGGTGCCGGGCGGCACGCTATGGCTGGTCGGCGCGGGCGACCCGACCCTGACCGCGGCCACCGGACCGGCCGGCTACCCGCCGGCGGCCCGGCTGAGCGACCTCGCCGAGCAGGTCCGCAAGGCCGGCATCACCGCCGTGGGCGCGGTGGTCGGCGACGGGACGGCCTACGAGGGCCCGGGCATGGCGCCCGGCTGGCGTGACGGGTACGTGACCGACGGAAACGTGACCCCGGTGTCCGCGCTGTCGGTCGACGCCGGGCGCGCCGCGCCCGGCTCCGCCGGGCCGCGCAGCCCGACCCCGGACGCCGCCGCCGCGGCCGCCTTCCGGACGGCCCTCACCGCGGCCGGCGTGTCCGTCGGCTCGGTCTCGACGGGCCGGGCGGACGCGGCGGCCCGCGAGGTCGGATCCGTGCAGAGCCCGCCGATCCCGATCCTGGTCGAGCGGATGCTCACCGATTCCGACAACGACCTGGCGGAAAGCCTGGGACGTCAGGTCGCCATCGCCCGTGGGCTTCCGGCGAGCTTCGACGGAGCCACCCGGGGTGTCCTCGGCGCCCTACGCGACGCGGGCGTCCCGACCGACGGCGCCTCGCTGCGCGACACCAGCGGACTCTCGATCGACAATCGGATCGCCCCGGCGACGCTCGTCGCGGCGCTGCGGACGGCCGCCATGCCGGGTCATCCGGCCCTGCGGACGGTCCTGTCCGGGCTGCCGGTCGCGGGTTTCACCGGAACGCTCGGTGACCGGTACGGCCCCGGCGACACCTCGCCGGGGGCCGGGGTCGTCCGGGCGAAGACCGGCTCCCTGCGGATCGTGACCAGCCTCGCCGGCATGGTGACCGACAGCGACGGTCGGCTGTTGCTGTTCGGGCTGTTCGCCCCGGTGGAGGAGCAGGGCCTGACCAAGATGGCCCTGGACCGGGTCGCGGCGGCCCTCGCCTCCTGTGGATGTCCGCCGGCCGGAACCGGGCCCGCGCCGGCCACCGCCGCGGCGCCGTCAGCCGGGCCACCGGTGCCGCCGGCCGGGTAGTCCGGACGACTCCCCGGGCCCGACCGGCCTCGTCCGATCGGGCGGGCGAAGCGGCCGGAAGCCCGGTACGCTCCTATTCGTGGACGCTGAGCTGGTGGACTGGGAACTCGCCGTAACGACGGCGAAGAAGCTCGTCCGACCAGGGCCGCAGCGAAGCCGGGCGGAAGCGGACGAGATCGTCTCGGAGCTCCGGCGCCTCGCGGTCGTCGCCGAGGGCCACGTGCAGGACTACACCCAGCTCGTCCCGGCCGGGCCGCCGACCCCGATCGCGGTCGTCGACCGACCGGAGTGGGTCCGGTCCAACGTCGCCGGGCTGCGCGTGGCGACCACGCCCCTGATCGAGAAGCTCTCCGACCAGAGCCGTGGCCGGCTCGCCGCCGCGGTGGGCCGGCGGGTCACCGGGGTCCAGGTCGGCTCGGCGCTCGCCTACCTCGCGGGCAAGGTTCTCGGCCAGTTCGAGGTCTTCCTCCCGCCGGAGGAGTACGAGGCGGGTGGCGCCGCGAGCGCCCCGTCGCTGGCCAAGCCCGGTGCTCCGACCCCGGTGGGGCGGCTCAGCCTCGTCGCGCCGAACATCGCCCACGCCGAGGAGACCCTGCGGGTGGTCCCGCGCGACTTCCGGCTCTGGGTCTGCCTGCACGAGCAGACGCACCGCAGCCAGTTCACCGCCGTCCCGTGGCTGCGCGAGCACCTCGAGTCCGAGATCGCGGCGTTCATCGGCGCGACCGACCTCGACCCCGACGTCCTCGCCGACCGGGTCCGCTCCGCCGTCACGGCACTGCGCAGCGCCGTACGCGACCACGGGCCGGACACACCGAGCGTCGTCGAGGCGTTGCAGACGCCGGCGCAGCGCGCCGTCCTCGACCGCCTGCAGGCGTTGATGACCCTGCTCGAGGGGCACGCCGACCAGGTCATGGACGCGGTCGGCCCGCAGGTCGTGCCGACGGTGGCCGACATCCGCGGCAAGTTCGACAACCGGCGCTCCGGCGGCTCGCCAATCGACCGCTTCCTGCGCCGCCTGCTCGGCCTGGATCTCAAGATGCAGCAGTACCGCCAGGGCGGGGCGTTCGTCCGCGCCGTGGTCGCCGAGGTCGGCGTCGCGGGTTTCAACCACGTCTGGCAGTCGCCGCAGACCCTGCCCACCCGCCCCGAGCTGACCGACCCGGGCGCGTGGATGCTCCGGGTCCTCGGCACCCGCCCGTCGATGTCCGCGTGACGGTGGTTCGGCCCGCGTGACGGTCCGGCCGACGCACGACCCGCAGCCCGCCGCGCTCGGGCGGGGCCGGGGGATGCCCGCTCCGGCGGTCGCCGCGGTGCGGCTGGCCGTCCGCGACGCGGTGTCCGACGTGCCACCCGGTGGCCTCGTCCTGGTCGCCTGTTCGGGCGGGGCGGATTCGCTCGCGCTCGCCGCCGCGCTGGCTTTCGTGGCCCCCCGCCGCGCGCTGCGGGCCGGGCTGCTGACGGTGGACCACGGATGGGATGACACCTCACCGGCCCGCGCCGAGGAGGTCGCCGCGGGCGGCCGACTGCTCGGGCTGTCCCCGGTGGAGGTGCTCGCCGCGCCGTCCCCGCGATCCGAGGGTGCGGCCCGGGACTCGCGCCGCGCCGCGCTGCTCGCGGCCGGCGAGCGCCTGGGCGCGCACGCGGTGCTGCTCGGCCACACCCTCGACGACCAGGCCGAGACCGTCCTGCTGCGGCTCGCCCGCGGCTCGGGGGCGAGATCGCTGAGCGGGATGCCCGCCACCGACGGCGTCATCCGCCGCCCGCTGCTGCGGCTGCGGCGCGACCAGACCCGCCAGGCCTGCCAGTCCCTCGGCCTGGAGTTCTGGGACGACCCCACCAACGCCGACCCGGCCTTCGCCCGGGCCCGGACCCGCTCGACCGTGCTGCCGGTGCTGGAGGCGGAGCTGGGGCCGGGTATCGCCGAGGCGCTGGCCCGCACCGCCGACCTGCTGCGGGCGGACGCGGACGCGCTCGAGGCGCAGGCGGAGTCGGTCTACACCGAGCTCGCTGACGCCGCTGAGCTCGCTGACGGCCCCGCGCGGGCCACGGCACCGCGGGCGCCTCGAACGCCGCCGCCGGCGCTGGCGCCGCCGGCCGAGCCGGGGCCGCGGGTCGAGTTCGACGTCACGGCCCTCGCGGGTCTGACCCAGGCCCTGCGCGGCCGGGTCCTGCGCCGCGCCGCGCTGGCGGCCGGATCGTCGGCGTCCGCGCTGCGTGCCGAGCACATCTGGGCGGTCGAGGACCTGGTGACCCGCTGGCGCGGGCAGAAGCCCGTCCCGCTGCCGTCGGGGGTGCTCGCCCGCCGGACCGGTGGCAGGATCGCCCTCGTCGGCCCGGATGCGCCGGTCCGTCCCGGGGCGGCGACCGGTGCGGAACGCCCGGACCCCAGTGGTGTGGTCCGTGCGCCCGGTGGGCGTGGCGGACCGACGTCCCGCGCCCCGGCGTCGGGCACTCTGACGCCAGGCACCCCGGCGTCGGGCGACCGAGGACCAGGCGACCCAGCGTGCAACGAGGAGGACAGGCCGGTGAGCCAGGCCGCGACCGCGAAGCCCGACCACGACGGCACTTCGACCCCGGCCGGCGGGCCGCGCCGGACACATCCCGACATCGACGAGATCCTCGTCAGCCAGGAGGAGATCGCCGCGAAGATCGCGGAGCTGGCGGCCCGGGTCGACGCGGACTACGCCGGCCGCGAGATCCTCCTGGTCGGCGTGCTCAAGGGCGCCGTGATGGTGATGGCGGACCTCTCCCGGGCGCTGGCCGTGCCGATCACGATGGAGTTCATGGCCGTCTCCTCGTACGGCTCGACGACGTCCTCCTCCGGGGTGGTCCGCATCCTCAAGGATCTCGACCGGGCGATCGAGGGCCGGGACGTGCTGGTCGTCGAGGACATCATCGACTCCGGGCTGACTCTCTCCTGGCTGCTGCGCAACCTGCGCTCCCGCGGGCCGGCGTCGCTGGAGGTACTGGCGCTGTTCCGCAAGCCCGAGGCGATCACCGTGGATGTCGACGTCCGCTATGTCGGGTTCGACATCCCGAGTGCCTTCGTCGTGGGCTACGGCCTGGACTACGCCGAGCACTATCGGACCCTGCCGTTCGTAGGCACCCTCACCCCCGAGGCGATCGCCCGGCGCGCCTGACGAGCGGCGGGGCAGGGCGATCCGTCCCCCGGTCAGCCCGGCGCGGCACGGGTTCCGGGAGGTCTCGCGGGCCGGTTCGCCCAAATCCGGGGGACCGGCGTCTCTGGTGGGCCGGTGTCCGGTTGCCCACCGGTACGTCCCCGACGGCCGTTACGGAACAGCGCGGCCCCCCGGGCCGTTGCTGGGATGTACGCGCGGTGAGATGCGCGTGCCGGCGGTACCCTCGGCACAAGGGAATCCCGATCGAGGGCAGCACACACGGCAGGAGGGTGGAACGCTTGTGTCCGGCGTTCCAGACAGATGACTCCAAGAAGAATCTTCCGCGGCTGGGTACCTCTGCTGCTCCTGGTCCTCTTCGTGATCATCCTCACGACGGGCGTGCTGTCCGGACCGAGTGAGTATCAGAAAGCAGACCTGAGCTTCGTACAGCAGCAGATCGACCAGAGCGCCGGAGCGAGGCCGGAGAGCAAGGTCGTCGAGGCGACGATCCAGGACTCCAAGCAGATCATCCGGGTCGAGCTGGGGAACGGCAAGAAGTACGAGTCGTCCTTCGCCACCGAGCAGGCCCTGGTCCTCGCCAACGAGCTCAAGACGCAGAACATCAAGTACAACGTCTCCGTCGACCGCGGGAACGTTTTCGTCTCGCTGCTGCTCAACCTGCTCCCCGTGCTGTTGATCGTTTTCCTGCTGCTGTTCTTCATGAACCAGATGCAGGGCGGCGGCAACCGCGTCATGAACTTCGGCAAGTCCAAGGCGAAACTGGTCAGCAAGGACACGCCCAAGACCACGTTCGCGGATGTCGCCGGCGCGGACGAGGCGATCGAGGAGCTCCAGGAGATCAAGGAGTTCCTGGAGAACCCGGGCAAGTTCCAGGCGATCGGCGCCAAGATCCCCAAGGGCGTCCTGCTCTACGGCCCGCCCGGCACCGGCAAGACGCTGCTCGCCCGCGCGGTCGCGGGTGAGGCCGGCGTGCCGTTCTACTCGATCTCCGGTTCCGACTTCGTCGAGATGTTCGTCGGCGTCGGCGCGAGCCGGGTCCGCGACCTGTTCGAGCAGGCCAAGGCGAACGCGCCCGCGATCATCTTCGTGGACGAGATCGACGCCGTCGGCCGGCACCGCGGAGCGGGCCTGGGCGGTGGCCACGACGAGCGCGAGCAGACCCTCAACCAGCTGCTGGTCGAGATGGACGGGTTCGACGTGAAGGGCGGCGTCATCCTGATCGCCGCGACCAACCGGCCCGACATCCTCGACCCGGCCCTGCTGCGTCCCGGCCGGTTCGACCGCCAGATCGTGGTCGACCGCCCCGACCTGCTGGGTCGCGAGGCGATCCTGAAGGTCCACGCCAAGGGCAAGCCGATCAGCTCGGACGTCGACATGCTGATCATCGCCCGGCGCACCCCCGGCTTCACCGGTGCGGACCTGGCGAACGTGCTCAACGAGGCGGCGCTGCTCGCCGCGCGGTCGGACGTCCGGTTCATCTCCTCGGCGCTGCTCGAGGAGTCGATCGACCGGGTGATGGCCGGGCCCGAGCGCAAGACCCGCGCGATGAGCGACCGGGAGAAGAAGCGGATCGCCTACCACGAGGGCGGGCACGCCCTGGTGGCGCACGCGCTGCCCAACGCCGACCCGGTGCACAAGATCACCATTCTGCCGCGTGGCCGGGCGCTCGGGTACACGATGCAGCTGCCCCTGGAGGACAAGTACCTCTCGACGCGGTCCGAGATGCTCGACCGGCTCGCCGTCCTCCTCGGCGGGCGCACCGCGGAGGAGCTCGTCTTCCACGAGCCCACCACCGGGGCCAGCGACGACATCGAGAAGGCGACCCAGATCGCCCGCGCGATGATCACCCAGTACGGCATGAGTGACAAGCTCGGCGCGATCAAGTTCGGCAGCGAGTCCGGTGAGGTCTTCCTCGGTCGCGACATGGGCCACCAGCGCGACTACTCCGAGGAGGTCGCGAGCGAGATCGACGACGAGGTGCGCCGGCTGATCGAGGCCGCGCACGACGAGGCCTGGGAGATCCTGGTCACCTACCGGGACGTCCTCGACAACCTCGTCCTGCGCCTGATGGACGCCGAGACCCTGAGCAAGGACGACGTCCTCGAGGTGTTCGCCACCGTCCAGAAGCGTCCCAGCCGGGGTTCGTACACCGGTGTGGGGCGGCGCATCCCGTCGGACCGGCCGCCGGTGCAGACCCCGGCCGAGCTGGGTCTCGTCCCGTCCAAGGTCTCCGACCTGGTGAAGGGCAACGGCGGGCCGGCCGGCCATGGCCCGAACGGCGGCGGCACGACGAACGGCGGCAGCACGAACGGCGGCGTGAACGGCGGCGGGGCCACCGGCGGCGGGAACGGCGCCGCGAGCCACCCCCGCCCGGCCGGCCAGGCCGACCAGAGCGCCGCCGGAGGTCCCGCGGGCCTCGGGCCCGGCGACCCCGCGCAGGGCGGGCCCGGGCAGAGCACCCCGAGCCCGGCCCACGGCACCCCCCCGCCGGGTTCCCCGCCGCCGGAAGGCCCCCGGATCGCGAACCCCTGGGCACCGCCCACCTGGGACAACGATGACGACAGGAGACGCCGTTGACCTCCGACTCCGACCAGGCGCAGACCGTCGTGCGACAGGCCGGTGAGCTGAACGCGGGCTCCTCCGGGCTGGACCAGGGCACTTCGCCGGGATCGGCCACCGGGAGCAACGTCTCGGACAACACGACCGGCCCGGAGCGCAACGGCGCTGGCAACGGCGGCGAGGCGCGGCGGCGGCCGAACCGGCCGGAGCTGGTCCGGCCCTTCGACCACGACCGGGTCGCCCGGGCCGTCCGTGAGCTGCTGATCGGCATCGGCGAGGACCCGGACCGTGAGGGCCTGCGCAAGACCCCGGACCGGGTCGCGCGCGCCTACCAGGAGGCGGTCGAGGGCCTCGGCCGGGACCCGGCGGAGGTCCTGACCACGGTCTTCGACGAGGGCCACGACGAGATGGTGCTGGTTCGCGACATCGACTTCTCGTCGCTGTGCGAGCACCACCTCGTGGTCTTCGCCGGCAAGGCGCACGTGGCCTACATCCCGAACGAGAAGGGGCAGATCACCGGCCTGTCCAAGCTGGCCCGGCTGGTCGACCTGTACGCCCGCCGCCCGCAGGTCCAGGAGCGCCTCACCTCGCAGGTCGCCGACGCGCTCGTCGACGTCCTCGACCCGCGTGGAGTCATGGTCGTCGTCGAGGCGGAGCACCTCTGCATGTCGATGCGCGGGGTCCGCAAGCCGGGGGCGACCACGGTGACCTCGGCGGTGCGCGGCCAGTTCCTGAGCCCGGCCACCCGCAGCGAGGGTATGTCGCTGATCATCCGGGGTCGCTGACCCCTGGTCCGGGCCCGGACTCACTCCGGGCCCGGACACTCGGCCGGGCGCGGCGCCGCCGGGCGCTCACTCCTCCAGCGACTGAATCTCCCGGGTCGCTCGGCGCAGCTGCGCCGAGAGGCTGCGCGCGATCGCGCGCACCAGCGCGTTGTAGACGTCCGGATTCTCGCGCAGCACGGTGTCGAACGCGGCGACCGAGAGCACCTCGCAGGTCGTGGTCTCCGCGACGACGATTCGGGTGGAACGGCGGCCGCCGTCCACGAGCGCCAGCTCGCCGAAGGCACTGCCGGCGGGAACCGAGCTGAGCCGGAACCAGCGGGTGCCGTCGGCGTTCGGCGCCTGCGCGTTCACCAGGCCCCGGGTGACGAAGTAGAGCTCGTCCGCCGGATCTCCCTCGTCGAAGACCGTCGCGCCGCGTTCGTAGGTGCGCCGTTCGCACACCGCACCGATGACGTCGGTGCCCTCCTCGCCGAGCTCGGCGAGGAGTTCCTGCTCGCCGAGCGGCACGTACGCGGTCGGCGGGAGGGTGGCGAGGTCCTCGCGGATCAGCAGCGCCTCCTCCGCCCATTCCAGCGCCGTCTCCAGATCGGGAACGCGCTGCGTGCTCCAGTCCCCGCGCATCAGGCGGTCGACGCCGGGAAGCCCGCGCGGATCAGCGAACAGGATGCTGACATCCCGGCTGGCCAGCTCGTTGAGCAGCACCCGCAGGAGCTCGAGGGCCGGCTCCCGGACGGCCGCCACCCGGCGCAGGTCCAGCACCACCCAGCGGACGTCGTCCAGGTGCTGGCGCACGGTGCGCACCACCCGCTCCGCGCTGGCGAACACCAGATCACCCTGCAGCTCGTGGATGACGATCGCGGATCCCCGCGCGGCGAGGACGGCCCGTTCCCGCGCGCCGCGCATCCGCTTCGAGCTCAGCGCGTCGCCGCGGTGGGTCCCCCGCACCGGGTGCGGGGGCTCTCCCTGCGGGGCGAGCAGGTGCAGCGCGAACCGGGAGGCCAGCCGTTCGCAGGCGCGCACGCCGCGGACACTGTTACCGACCTCGTCCAGCGGCGGGCTGAACACGCCGATCCCGAGCTGCCCGGGCAGCACCGCGCACACTCCCCCGGCGACCCCGCTCTTCGCGGGCAGACCCACCCGGAACAGCCAGGTCCCGGCCCGGTCGTACATGCCGCAGGTCGCCATGACGGTCAGCACATGGCTGACGTGCTCCTCGTCCAGGACCCGCTCGCCGGTCAGCGGGTTCACCCCGCCGCGGGCGAGGGTGCCGGCCATCACCGCGAGGTCCGCCGCGGTGACCTCCACGGCGCACTGCCGGAAGTAGACCTCACAGATCTCGTCGACCGGCCCCCGCAACGCACCCGCGCCACGCATCAGATAGCCGATCGCCCGGTTTCGATCACCGGTGTCCCGTTCGGAGGCGAACACCCGCTCGTTCACCGTGAGCTGCCGGCCCGCGAACGCCGACAGACCCGTCAGAACCCGGTCGAAACGCTCGGCCACGTCGCCGCCGCCCACCAGGCTGGAGGTGAGCAGCGCCCCGGCGTTCACCATCGGGTTCAGTGGACGGCCGGTCTCCGGCTCGAGCGTGATCGCGTTGAAGGCGTCACCGGTCGGCTCGACCCCGACCCTGGCCAGCACGCCGTCGGTACCGCGGTCGCGCAGGGCCAGCGCGTAGACGAACGGCTTCGACACCGACTGGATCGTGAACGCGACGTCGCTGTCGCCCGCCCGGTAGCGCAACCCGTCCATCGTCGTGACGGCGAGGCCGAACAGGGCCGGGTCCGCGGTCGCGAGCTCGGGGATGAAGCTGGCGACCTTCCCGGACCGGTCGGTGCGGAAGGTCTCGTGGATGTCGGCGAGCATCCGCTCCATCGGACCGGCGTCCGGTGCTCGTAGCCGGGATTCCTCGACTGTCCGTGCGTTCCCGCCCACGCGCATGGATCGATGAAAACACGAACATCGCGCCGACGTGGCCGGACGAACAGCGGCGGCCGACAGCGGCCAGTGCCAGCCGGCCCGGTCAGCAGCCGCCGGCACCGGCTCGCCGACCCCGGCCGTCAGGCCCGGCCGGTCAGTGCAGGCCGGTCAGCGGCAGGCCGGGTGCTACAGCCGGCAGGCCTGGATGCCGGAGACCAGGATCCCCCGCGCGCCGAGATCCCACAGGTCGTCCATCGTGCGGTTGACGTCGGCCTTCAGGACCATCGCCCGGACCGCGACCCAGCCCTCCCGCTGCAGCGGGGAGATCGTCGGAGACTCGTAGCCCGGGGTGATCTCGCAGGCCTTCTCCAGCACGGAGGAGGGCACGTCGTAGTCCATCATCACGTAACGCCGGGCCACCAGGACGCCCTGCACCCGGCGCAGCAGCCGCTCGTGAGCGGCCGACAGGTCCGCCCCGCGCTTGGCAATCATGATCGCCTCGGAGCGCAGCACCGACTCGCCGACGAGCTCGAGCCCGGCCGCCCGCAGGGTCCGCCCCGTCTCGACGACGTCGGCCACCGCGTCCGCCACGCCGAGCCGCACGGCGGTCTCGACGGCACCGTCCAGCTTGACGATCTGGACCGAGACGCCGCGCCCGGCGAGGTCGGTCCGCACCAGGGCGGGGAAGGACGTGGCGACCCGCAGCCCGTCCAGCTCCTTGATGTCGCTGATGGTGCCGGCCGGAGCCGCGTAGTGGAACGCCGACTGGCCGAACCCGAGGGGTACCAGCTCCTGCGCCGACGTGTTGCTGTCGACGAGGAGATCACGGCCGGTGATGCCGAGATCCAGCCGGCCGGTGCCGACGTACACGGCGATGTCACGCGGACGCAGAAAGAAGAACTCGATGTCGTTCTCGACGTCGGCCACCACCAGTTCGGCGGACTCCCGCCGCGCGAGGTAACCCGCGTCGCACAGCAACTGGCTGGAGGCCGCCGCGAGCCCACCCTTGTTCGGAACCGCTATACGCAGCATCATCAACACTCGCCAAAGGCACGGGGGGCCGCAAAGCGGACGACCACGGAAAGGCAGGACCTACTCACAGGTGCGAGTATACGTCGTCCAGGGAAAGGCCCAGGGAAATCATCATCAGCTGGCTCCAGTAGAGGAGCTGGGAGAGTTCCTCCGCGGCCCGCTCCCGACTCTCGTGCTCGGCGGCCATCCACGTCTCGGCGGCCTCCTCGACGAGCTTCTTGCCGAGATGGTGCACGCCCAGGTCGAGGGCGGCGACGGTACCCGAACCCGGTGTCCGCTCACGCCATTTCCCGGCGAGCTCGACAAAGAGTTCGTCAAATGTTTTTCTCGCACGGCCGGTACTCGCGCCGGGAGATGATCCGACGACGGACGGCAACGGCGACGTTCCGCCCGGCGTACCACCGGCCTGGTCCCCGGCGGCGGCGGACTCCCCGCCCGGGACGCCCCCGCCGTCGCTGCCCCCCGCGCCGCCGGTAACGGGCGAACGAGACACCTCGGACGCGTCGGAGAAGACCATGTCCGCATGCTACCCGCAGTGGCCGCGACGACAGCCGGCGATGATCGGCGGACAAGAAGGCGACACCGGCGCAGTCCTCTCGGACGATGGTGTCCCATCCCGGTGAATGGTTGACTAGTTGCTTGTGTCCCGTCCCGTTCTCGTCGCCACCGACCTGGACGGAACCCTGATCCGCACCGACGGCACCGTCTCCGGCCGGACCAGAGAAGCACTGCGGCAGGTCGAGAACTCCGGCTCCACGGTCGTGTTCGTCACCGGCCGTCCCACCCGGGTGATGGCGGACGTCGTCCGGCAGACCGCGGTCTCGGGCCTCGCCATCTGCGCGAACGGCGCACTCGTCTACGACCTCGACGCCGGCGTTCCGGTCAGCCAGACCGTTCTGGAGACGCCTGCCGCGCTGAGGCTGGCCGCCGCGATCCGAGCCGTGGTACCCGACGTCACCTTCGCGGTGGAGAGCGGTGTGCGGTTCGGCCGTGAACCCGAGTTCCTCACCATGTGGCCGGATCCGGACGAACTGGTCGCCGGTTTCCGCGAGCTGCTCGAGCATCTGCCCGCCACGAAACTGCTGGTCCGTCGGGGGGGCGCCTCACTGGCCGACGTGTACACGACGGTCGTCGAGCTGGCCGGTGCCGAGGCGGTCGTGACGACGTCCAGCCACGACCTGATCGAGATCGCCGGCCCGGGGGTGTCGAAGGCGGTCGCCCTGGCCGAGCTGGCGGGCGAGCGCGGTGTGCGCGCCGCCGAGGTCGTCGCGTTCGGGGACATGCCCAACGACCTGCCCATGTTCGCCTGGGCCGGCCATTCGGTCGCGGTCGCCAACGCCCATCCGGACGTCCTCGCCGCCGCCGACGAGATCACCGCGTCGAACGACGACGACGGCGTGGCCCAGGTGCTGGAACGACTGTTCTCCTGAACAACGGGCCGGCCGGGTCAGCCGTCGCCCTTCGGGCGGGCCAGGTCGGCGTACAGGGTCTTGTACCTGGTGAGGATCGTCTCCAGATCGTCCACGCCGCGGCCGGCGTACTGGTCGAAGAAACGCGTGTAGAAGTCGACGCTTTTCCGGTCGCGCAGGATCGTGGCGTCCATCGATTCCGCCAAAACGACGTTGTCGTCCAGAATGGTGAAACCCTGCATAGGCGGGTAGCCGAGATCAGCCGTGTCCGGAACCACTTTCACGGTTACATTGGAGAGCTGGGCGACAGCTTCGACTCTGTCGACCTGGTCCAGCATGGCACCCGGGGCTGCGAACCTGTTCCTGAACACCGTCTCGAATATCACGAACTCAAATTTTCGACTCAGGTCGTATAAGAGCTCCTGACGGCGTGCACGCAGGGAAACCGTCGCCGCGGTCTCGGCCGACTTGCTCTCGGCGTCCCCATGCGTGAGACTGAAGTACTCGCTGATCACCCGTCGCGTGTATTCACCGACCTGGAGCAGGCCGGGTATGAGGATCGGTTCCATGATCCGGATACGATGCGCACGCGCCTCCTCGGCGAAGAAATCATGCTGGCCGAAGGTGCCTCTGCGGGCGGGACCACGGGTCGCCCCGCCAATGCCCTGGTCCGCGCTCGCCTGGTCGACGAGGCTGGCGACAAGGGCCCGCGGCGCGTCCAGGGCGACGGCGATGCGCTCCACGTCCACGGGGGACGGCCGCACGACGCCACGCTCGATTTTCGAGATCTTCGCCTGGCTCATGTGAACCAGCGCTCCCAGCCGCTCCCCGGTCAGCCTCCGCTCACCGCGAAGCCGAGCCAGGACGATACCCACCGGCTCCCGGCCAGGTAGATCCCTGCTGCGCTCAGTCATTTCCTTCGCCCGCCGTCGGGACACCCGGGAGGCGGGTGGTGCCGGGAGGTGGTCCCTCGCCGAGCCCGGCACCACCCGATCTCAGGCCTGTCTTCGCTATATTTCAGTCGGGAGGGAGTCCACTGCGCGCAGCAGCAGCTCACGTGGGATCCGGACCCGGGCTTCCCCATCCGGGGGATCCTCGTGCGACCTCTGCTGCGGGATCACCCAACCCTGGACGACGACGTCGCCGCCGTCCGTTACGTAGATCGTCGGGCAGGCACCCCCGCTACAGGTGGCTATAGGCACGAGTTTCATTCGCTACCTTCCCCCCTCGCGCACGCGATCTACGCGAGTGTGCTGAGACTAGCAGGATTGGAACAGGAATAGGCGGCCAACCCCGCAGACTATGACGGGCAGCCGGAATACTACGGCGGCCGTGGACCGCGCCGGCTACCGGCGATGATGCCTACGAGGCATCCCGCGGCACCCCGCACATAGATCACCATTAGTGCAATCGACGCTGGTCACGGACCCACAAACACGATTGACACGCCGCAAAAAACCTACCCGGGAACAACCGGTGCGGCGACCGCGACAGCTCACCGGGCCTGCATTTACAGCGCGGCGACGGGAGTGGGCCCGGCGGCCCGCTAGGCGCCCAGACTCCGCACAGCGGCGATCAGGAGGTCCCGCGGGATCTCGACGAGATGCTCACCCGGAGCCAGTTCGACCTCCGCCTCGGCGGCGGAGACACCCGGCCCCTGGACGGCGATCGTGCCGGCCTCGGTCAGGTACAGCTGAGGGCAGGACGCTGATGCGCACGCGGGCGTGAGTGGGGTCATACGCATCGGGTCCGACCTCTCTTCGCATACCTCGACCACCGTCGCCGATCGACGTCACCGATCCGCCACTGCCACTGCCACCGGCACCGGCACCGGCACCGGCATGGTTCGGAAACCAGACATGGCACGCCCCGGACGGCTCGCCGTCCGCTATGACGGGATCATCGAATCGAGTAGACCACAACGGCGCACCACACTCACGGACTGCGACATCCTGCCGATCCGCACTTCCTGCTTGAAAAGCACCCAGAAGCACAAAAACAGGACGGGAAGTAGTCGCACAACTACCCGATGTTGAGCAAAACAGGCATTGGACGGGATTCGCGAAAGCTCGCCGATTATTCCGGCTTAACTACTTGCGATTCAGCGCCAGGACGGTCACGATTCGTGTAGGTCCTGGCGGTGGCCAGGACCTCAAGATCCTCCCGCACCCGAGGAGGTGCATGGATGTCTGGCACGGGGGCGTGGCCATCCACCGGACCACGATTGTCAACGCGGCCGTGGTTCCCCTCGTTCACGCCCGTCCAACCGTATGCGACACGGCGGAGTGCGCTTTCCCGGCCTGACCGAAAGGCCCGCCTGGAACGGGGCGGCACTGACACAGGGCACCGGGTGGCGTGAGATGACCGTGCTCACATCCATTGAGCCAGGAACTGACCTCTCAGTCGGGGACCTCGTCGTCGTCGGTGTGGGGCTCACCGTCGCCGCCGCCTGCCTCGGCAGGCTCCGCGCCGCGTTCGTCCTGGGCGTTCCCACACTCCTGCTCGCGGGGGGCGCGTCGATACTCGGCTGGCTACTCGACGGCACGGGCGGTGGCGGGAACACAGTTCCGCCAGCTCAGGGCCCGCCCATCGACGCCGCCATCACCGGCGGCGGCACGCGCTGGGGCGCCTTCCTCCTGACGGTGCTCGGCGCGGTGCTCATCGTCCTCGGTACGGTTGTGTGGGCGAGCTGGTCGAGGCGGCACGGCGAGCGGTTCGAAAACGGAAACGAGGCCGGACCGGTCCGGCGGCCGGATCCCACTGCGCCGCGGTGGACACATTCCGACCTCCCGGTATCCCTGTCGGAGCTGGACGACGATTCCTACCCCGATCTCCCCTCCCAGCACCGGGCGCCACCGGACCCGAACGCATGGGCGCCGGAAATCGCGCCTTCCGATGGCCGGGAGAGCCCGACGGGCGGGTTCGGCCAACCGCGGAGCCGACGGAATCACCGGGACCAGCCGGCCGACCCGTTCTTCGAGAACATCGCGGCCCGCATCGACCGGATCGTCGGCCTGTATCTGAACGCGGTGACGCCCCGGCCCGGTCGTCCGGCCCGTGTCGATCTGCTCGCGCCGGACGCCCAGTACTTCATCAGTGCACTGACTACAACACTGGACCTGTTCGGTGGCACGGCCCCGGCCGATCGGATGGAACCGCTCGTCGAAGCCGTCCGCGAGGTGGAACGCCGTTGGGATGCCGTCATCGGGATCCGGATCGGGCCGAACACGCCGGACGAGACCGAGACGTCCAGGGCACCGGCGGCGGCGCCCCGCCCCGCGACAGCGCCGAGGCACCGGCCGCGGATACCGCCCCGCCCCGCACCTCCCCCGCGGCCCGTGCTCCCGCCGGTGCCCGGCGGCGCGAACAGCGGCGGCGACCAGCGCCGCCGCAGGCTGCCGGGTGAGCATCCCGGGCGGAACCACCGGATCCGCCCGGAGCCCGACCGACCGGCGGAGCCCGACGAGCCCGGCAGTCCGGATGCGCCCGGCAGTCCGCGTGAGCCCGACCGGCCGGACCGCACCTGATCGCCTCTGACAGCTTCCGGCCGCCGGACCGGCCGCGGGCCCGCGGCGACCACGATGACCTGTCCGAATCGCAGATGACCTGTCCGAATCGCACCGACGTCCGATGTCGGTGCACGCGCGTCTCCGGGTCGGCCTCAGTTCGGGGGGAGACCGACCCGGAGACCACGTGCGCGCCTTTTCGTGGCTCTCCTTTGTGACTCCGCCGCCGGGTGCGGCATCCCCCGACCAGGTGATTCGGGGCCAGTCGCAGGCGATGGAGCGACCGGCGGTCGGTGAGGCCAGGATAGGAGCATGGCGACCTCCGTTCCCCGGGATCCGGCCGAGCCGGCCCTGCCGCCGCACGAGATCGACGAGGAGTTCCGCGCGCTGCCCACCGCGGCCCTCACCGACGCCGCGCTCCAGGCCGCCCGCGACCTGGGTGCCGCCCATGCCGACATCCGGATCGAACGTCTCAAGGAGTCGTCGCTGTCGTTCCGCGACGCCGGTCTGGAGAGCCGGTCGGACGGTGTCACCGCGGGCTTCGCCGTCCGGGTGGTCCACGACGGGACCTGGGGCTTCGCCGCCGGTGTCGACCTGACCGTGGACGAGGCCGTGCGGGTCGCCCGGGAGGCCGTCGCCATGGCCAAGGTGGCGCGTCCGCTGAACTCCGAACCGGTCGAGCTGGCCGACGAGCCCGTCCACGCCGGCGCGACCTGGGTCTCCAGCTACGCCACGGACCCGTTCTCGGTCGACCCACGCGATCAGGTCGAGCGGATCGGCGGGCTGTGCCGGTCGCTGTACTCCGCCGAGGACGTCGATCACGTCGACGGACGGTTCGCCGCCGTCATGGAGAACAAGTTCTACGCCGACACCGCCGGGACGGACACCACCCAGCAGCGGGTCCGCGTGCTCTGCCAGCTCGAGGCGACCCGGGTCGACCCGGCGGGTGGCTTCGAGTCCATGCGCACCATCGCGCCTCCGGCCGGCCGCGGCTGGGAGTGGCTGGTCGGCGGCTCGGCAGCCGGCTGCTGGGACTGGGAGTCCGAGATCGGGCTCATCCCCTCGCTGCTGGCCGAGAAGGCGAAGGCGTCGTCGGTGGAACCGGGGCGCTACGACCTGGTCATCGACCCGTCGAACCTGTGGCTGACGATCCACGAGTCGGTCGGGCACGCCACCGAGCTCGACCGGGCTCTCGGTTACGAGGCCGCCTACGCCGGGACGTCCTTCGCCACGCTCGACAAGCTCGGGTCGCTGCGCTACGGATCACCGGCGATGACCGTGACCGGCGACCGGACGGCACCGCACGGCCTGGCCACCATCGGTTACGACGACGAGGGTGTGCAGACCCGCCGCTGGGACATCGTCCGCGACGGTGTCCTGGTCGGCTACCAGCTCGACCGGCGGATGGCGGCGCAGAACGCGGCCGCGCTCGGCGTGGACCGCTCCAACGGCTGCGCCTTCGCGGACTCCCCCGGGCACGTGCCGATCCAACGGATGGCGAACGTCTCGCTGCTCCCCGCGCCGGGCGGGCCGTCCACGGAGGACCTGATCGGCCGGGTCGACCGGGGGATCTACGTGGTCGGCGACCGAAGCTGGTCGATCGACATGCAGCGCTACAACTTCCAGTTCACCGGGCAGCGGTTCTACGAGATCCGCAAGGGCCGGATCGTCGGCCAGCTCCGCGACGTCGCCTACCAGGCGACCACCACGGACTTCTGGGGCTCGCTGGACGCCGTCGGCGGCCCCGGGACCTACGTGCTGGGCGGGGCGTTCAACTGCGGCAAGGGCCAGCCCGGCCAGGTCGCGGCGGTCAGCCACGGCTGCCCGTCGGCGCTGTTCCGCGACGTCAGCATCCTGAACACGCGCCGCGAGGGCGGCCGATGAGCGAGGGGCTCCCGGTGACGGGGACGACACAGGCGATCCGCGCTTCGCACGAGATCGTCGAACGGGCGCTGGCGCTGTCCCGCGCGGACGGCACGATCGTCATCGCCAGCGAGTCGAGCACGGTGAACCTGCGCTGGGCGAACAACACGCTCACCACGAACGGCGCCGCGCGCGACCGTTCCGTGACCGTCATCAGCGTGATCGGGCGTTCCTTCGGGGTGCGCACGACCTCGACGGTGGACGGGCCGGGCGGCGGCGGCGATCTGGCCGGCTTGGAGTCGCTGGTCCGCGCCTCCGAGGCCGCCGCCCGCGAATCGGACGACGCCGAGGACTACAGCGGCCTGGTCGGGCCCGCCACGGCGGCGGTCGGCGGCGAGACCTTCACCGACCCGGCCGAGCGGACCAGCAGCGCGGTGTTCGCGTCCTTCGCCGGCGACCTGGCCGAGGCGTTCGGCGCGGCCCGGGCGCAGGGCCGGCGCCTGTTCGGTTTCGCCGAGCACGACCGCACCACGACCTGGCTCGGGACGTCGACGGGCCTACGGCTGCGGCACAGCCAGCCCACCGGCTCGGTGGAGTGGAACGCGAAGAGCGCCGCCCCCGGCGGCTCGGTCTGGCACGGGCAGTCCACCCAGGACTTCACCGATGTCGATGTCGCCGCGACCGACGCCCAGCTGCGGGCCCGGCTCGGCTGGTGCGACCGGTCTGTGGAGCTGCCGGCCGGCCGGTACGAGACGCTGCTCCCGCCCTCCGCCGTCGCCGACTTCATGGTCTACCTGTACTGGTCGGCGGCCGGTCGGGACGCCGCCGAGGGACGCACGGTGTTCAGCCGCCCCGGTGGCGGGACGCGCGTGGGCGAGGCGCTCGGCCCCGCCGGCCTGCGTCTGTGGAGCGACCCGGCGGCGGCGGGCCTGACGACCGCGCCGTTCGTGACGGCCGGGGCGTCCTCGGCGACGTCGAGTGTCTTCGACAACGGGCTCCCGCTGGGCCCGACCGACTGGATCCGGGACGGGCGTCTCAACGCGCTCGTCCAGACCCGCTCGTCGGCGCGCGCCGCGAGCCTGGCCGCCACGGCCGCCGGGCCCGACGGCGCCGGAAACGACTCCGGCGGCACCGGCGCTGCCGGTCAGCGCGTCGCCGTGACCCCGTTCGTCGACAACCTGCTCCTCGACGGTGGTGGCACCGCCACCCTGGACGAGATGATCGCCTCGACCCGACGCGGCCTGCTCCTCACCTGCCTGTGGTACATCCGGGAGGTCGACCCGCAGGTTCTGCTGCTCACCGGCCTCACCCGGGACGGCGTCTTCCTCATCGAGGACGGCGAGGTCGTCGGAGCGGTCAACAACTTCCGGTTCAACGAGTCACCGGTGGACCTGCTGGGCCGCATCGCCGAGATCGGTGCCACCACCCGGACGATGCCGCGGGAGTGGGCCGACTGGTTCACCCTGGCCAGGATGCCGGCGCTACGGATTTCGGACTTCAACATGAGCTCGGTGAGCCCGGCCAGCTGACCCGCCCGGCGCCGGCCCGTGGGCGCCGCCGCGGGCCGGCGCCGCCCACGGCGCCGTGTCACCACGGCGCCGGCGCCGGCAGCGTCAGAGGTAAGTGCCGCCGAACGGCTCGTTGTCGCTCTGCTGCTGCCCGCTCGGCAGAGCCCGGCGGCGCATCTCCTCGAGCTGCGCCCGCGCCGCCATCTGCTGGGCGAACAGCGCGGTCTGCAACCCGTGGAAAAGCCCCTCCAGCCAGCCGACGAGCTGCGCCTGGGCGATCCGCAGCTCCCCGTCGGAGGGGGTCGAGTCCTCGTCGAACGGCAACGACAGGCGGTCGAGCTCCGCGCGCAGTTCCGGGGCGAGCCCGTCCGAGAGCTCGGTGATCGAGCTCTGGTGGATCCGCCGGAGCCGGACGCGGCTGGCGTCGTCGAGCGGCGCGGCCCGCACCTCCTCGAGCAGCTGCTTGATCATGGTGCCGATCCGCATGACCTTGTCCGGCTGGGACACCATGTCGGCGAAGGGGTTCTTGCCCTCGCCCGGCCCGGCGGCGCCGCCCCGGCCACCGCGCCCCGCGGAGGGCGTGAGCGGGACGCCCACCGCGCCAGGGACCTCCTGGAGGGCACCGTCCGGGCCGACGACGACGACGCGGGGTTCCGGTTGGTCTGTCATGCCCACCATCCTGCCCTCCTGGCCGGACGAATCCACCCCGTGGCGCGGCGGACATCTCGTCCGGTCACGGCGCGTCCACGCCGACGGCGAGGTCGCCCGGCTCAGCCGCCGACCGTCATGATGACCTTGCCCACGTGCCCGGAATCCTCGAGCACCCGGTGGGCGGTGGCGACCTCGGTGATCGGCAGAACACGGTCGATCACCGGCCGGATCCGCCCGGCGGCGACCTGTGGCCAGAACTCCTCGCGCACTCCGGCGACGATCCGGGCCTTCTGCGCGTCCGGGCGGGCGCGCAGCGAGAGCGCGTGCACACTGGCCCGCTTGGGGAGCAGGGCGCCCAGATTCAGGGTGCCCCTGGTGCCGCCCTGCAGCCCGATCACGACGAGGCGGCCCTCGGTCGCCAGCAGATCCACGTTGCGTTCCAGGTAGGAGGCGCCCATGTTGTCGAGGATGACGTCGGCGCCGTGGCCGTCGGTCTCCGCTCGCACCCGGGCGACGAAGTCCTCCTCCCGGTAGGAGACCGCGATGTGCGCGCCGAGCTCACGGCAGCGGGCGAGCTTCTCCGCGCTGCCCGCCGTCGTGGCGACCACCGCGGACGGGCGCAGCGCCCGAACGGCCTGGATCGCGAACGTGCCGATACCCGACGCGCCACCGTGGACCAGGAACACCTCGCCGTCCGCCAGGGCCGCGCGCTCGAAGACCGTCGAGTGCACGGTGCACGCGACCTCGGGCAGGCCCGCGGCGTGGATCAGGTCGACCCCCGCCGGAACCGGCAGGAGCTGGGCCGCCGGGACGTTGACCTGGGTCGCGTAGCCGCCACCCACCAGCAGCGCGCACACCTCGTCACCCGGGGCGAAGCCGTCGACCCCCGGGCCCACCGCGGCCACCCGGCCGGAGCACTCCATTCCGATGATCTCGGTCGCGCCGCGGGGCGGCGGGTAGAAGCCCTGCCGCTGCAGGAGATCCGCCCGGTTGACGGCCGTCGCCACGATGTCGACGGTGACCTCACCGTGGCCGGGCGGCGGGAGATCGGGCACCTCCGACCAGCTCATGACGTCGGGTCCACCGGGAGCGCTCACCGTCACCGCATGCACGGACCTCACTGTACGGCGCGGGCCGGGTGCGCCGGCCCGAGCTCAGACGGGTTCCGGCTCCGGTTCCGGCCGTTCGGGGGCCGGCGGGGTGAACGGCGACGGCTCGTGCGGCGCGGGCGGAAGGTCGGGGGTGTCGGGAAGCAGCGGCCCCGGATCGTCGGGGATCGGGGCGTCCGGATCGAGCGGGGGCAGGTCGGGCCGCCGCGGGGTGGCGACCGGCGCGCGCGTCGGGCCGGGCGACTCCAGGACAGGCGGCACTCGATCAGTCAGCGCAGGCATAGACACCGACTACCCCACACCCCGTCCGTGGGAAACATCGCCGTTCAGCTCGGTGGCACCCCTGCCCCCGGCTGCGACGGGTGCCGCCGGCCCCGCCACCAGAGCCCGGGACGGGTACCGCAGGTCACGCTCCCGGAGGGAAAACGAATCCACCCAGAAGGCGATTTAGTCGGGATGTACCCCTTTCGCGATACTTCCGGCACGGAGTACCGTCCGGTCGAGCGGCGATGTCGTACCTGTTAACTAAGGATCTCCCGCGGCCGCGGCGGAGACACCCGTGGACACACGAGTATCGCCAAGACCAGCCGTGGGAGTGTGCCTGGTGAGTGTGGACAGCGCCGCGGACGTCGGCGTCCATACGCCGCGTCTGCCCACCGGCCGGACGCGTCCACCACGACTGGACCAGAGCGTGGGGGCGCACCGTGGACGCACACCGCACTGGTTCCCGGACCCCATGGCCACGAGCATGAGCACCGATGCGGCCGCCGGCAGCGGGGCCGCCCCGGCCCAGCGCCCGGGCTCCGACGACGGGTTCACCGGCTCCGAGGGTCGGCTTCCGGGCCGGCACCCGGACCCGGACGAGGTGGGGCCCAGTCTGGAGGACCCCGGGCCTGTTCCGGTCGGGGCCGTTGCGCTGGAGGCTGCCGGCTGCCCGGGGCCGCCCCCGAACGCCCGGGTCGAGTTCCGGGAGTTCTTCGAACATCACCACCGCGAGTTGGCACGTTTCGCCTACCTGCTCACCGGCGACCACGACGCGGCCGACGACCTCACCGCCGAGGCGCTCACGGCCGCCTGGTCCAAGTGGGACCGGGTCAGCAGCGCGGACAGTCCCCTCGCCTACGTGCGTCGCATCGTGGCGAACCTGGCCACCAGCCGGCTGCGACGGGTGATCCGGGAACGCCGGGGAATGACCGTCCTCGGCATGCTGGCCGAACACACCGAGCACGCGCCGGACGACACTGACGTTCCCGCCGCCGTCGACCTGCGCGCCGCGTTGATGACGCTTCCGGCCAGGAAGCGGGCCTGTGTCGTGCTGCGGTACGCCTTCGACCTGTCCGAGGCGGACACCGCCCGGACGCTGGGAATCTCCGTCGGAACGGTCAAGAGCCAGACCTCCAAGGCGGTGGCCGAGCTCGAACGGGCGCTCGGCACCCGGCCCGAGCTGACCCACTCCGACCCCCCGGACGACACGTCGGCCCGAAAACAGGACGCCCGCCCGCCGGCTCCGCAGACACCGCGCCGAGCCGGTGCCACCCGTGGCCGCCGGCGGGCGACCGGCGGTACGGATCCGGCGAGCGTCGCCCGGTCGGCGCTGAACCGGCTGCGCGACAGCGAGGCACCCGGACGGCTCCGCGGCAGCGAGGGCTGAGCGCACTCCCGAGCCCCCAAAGCGCACAGAGGAGCGGCCACAAGCGCGTTCCTCCGGCGGGGTGCCCTCGGCTCCTGGAGACCTCACGCCACGGCTGTGTACGGCGGTGAGTGGCACCCACGACGATCGCGGGTCTCATAATGGACATGTCATGATCAGGGACCGTTTCATCTCGAGCTCTTCCCGCCGCCGGGTGGACGGTCACGGCACCGCGGGCGATCAGGCTGGCACCCGCGATCGAACTGACACCGGCGATCGAACCGACACCGATGATCGAGCGGGGACCGACTCGGCGGCGGCCACGGTGCCCGTCGGCGACGACTCCGCGGCAGCCACGCCGCCGTCCTCCCAAGATTTCACCAGCACGTTGCGGTCCCTGATGGCCCGCGAGCTCACGGAGCACGATCCGGACACGGAACGCATCCGTGCCCGCATCGCCGCACTGGACCCGTCGGCCGCCGAACACCTGGGCCGCACCTCGCCGCCGGTCGAACACCCGGCGATCTCGGCGATCCCGACGCCGAGAACGACCCCGCGGACAGGCGCGGTGCCGCCCGCGACGGCATCTCGGCCGACAGGACCGCCCGGAGCCACCCCTCCAACGGGACCAGTCGCACACCCACCCGGGACCGCGCGAGCCGCGCGGAACACGCGGAACACGCGCCAGCACCGCCCACGTCGGACGCGGGCACGGCTGCTCGTCCCCACCACGGTCGGCACGGCCGCGGTCGCCCTGGTCGGTGTCGTACTGGTGAGCGGCACCCTGTTCACCTCCCGACCGGACACGGGCACCGTGACGGCCGCGCCGACCCGGATCCCCCGCGGGGCCGCCGCCGACGGCGGGGGCACGCCGCCGGCCGACCGCCCCGGCGCCGTCCCCGCTCCGGGCAGCACAGGGACGCGGAGTCCCGCGCCCGGCGACGACAGCCCGGCCGGGCTGACCCCCGAGGGCCTCTCCTCCCAGGGCGCGGGCCCGGATGCCGGCCCGTCCGGCGCGGACGGACCGGCATCCGGGTCTGACCAGGCAACGGGCGGATCGGTGCCGCCGAACACCGGGCCGGGCAATGGCGACGACAACGACGACAGCGACAACAGCGACGACAACGGTGCCGGCGACGCCGTTCCCCGCCGTAACGACCCACCCCGCTCCGGCGATCGGGACGGCTCCGGCTCCGCGGACCGCCGCTCCGGCGCCGGCACACCCCCGGGTCGCGACGGCGCGCGGCGCGACTCCGGCGACTCCGGAGGTTCAGAAGGCTCCGGAGGTTCAGCCGGCTCGGGCGGCGTCAGCGCGTCCGCGGTGCCGTTCGGCCGTGGCCAGGAGGTGAGCCTGCCGACGGCGGGGTGCCTCGACTGGGTCCTGTTCGGCGCGGGCGGCGTCCAGACCCGGGCCGACCTCCCGCGGCCCGGGATCGGCACCACCCGGATCGAGCGCGGCCCCGGATCGGGCGCGGGTGGATACGCCAACCGCTTCGCGTGGAGCGGCGGCCGGCCGGTCAGCGCTGGTTCCCGCGACGACGATCGGCTGGCCGTCGAGGGCACCGCGCGGCTGGACGTGGCCCTGGCCAGCCAGGCGCGGCGCCTGGATCTCTATCTGGGTTCCGCTGACGGCGGCGTGCGGGTCACGGTGGGCGATGACCGGAACGCCTGGTCGCGCAGCGTCGCGCTGAGTACCCGGCAGCGGGGCGAGGCCGACGGGGTGCTCTCCGTGTGGCTTCCCCGCGGGCAGGGGTCGATCGCCGTGACCGTGGCGGCCGGCTCTGGCGTCGGGCTGCTCACTCTCGCGGCAGCGGTCCTCTACTGAGAACCGCCACCGAAGAACTGCCACGGGCGACTACCGCCGACTGCAGCCGACTACCGCGGGCCGGGTTCCGGGCTCCTCAGGCGCACCGGAAAGCCGTCAACAGGAAGACACCCTCCACACCAGAAAACCAGCCAAGCCCCTCCGGTAAATCATCTGGCACAACAGAAAAAAACATTGCGAGAGATGGCAACCTGGCACGTGGTCCGGAGCGACTGGACATGTGAACGCACCGCCGTACTCCGCGCCAGGTTGCGGTGGTCGTTCCGGCCCGCCCGATCCCCGCTACCCCCCCCAGCCGGGCGGGCGGGCCGCACACAGCGCGGAAGCTCGAAACATCAGGTACCCAGCCGGCAACCAGAAGTGCCCTCCGCCGAGCGGTACCCGAGCCCCGCGTGGTGGGAGGGCTGCTTTCCGCCCGTCAGGCCCTCCCACCACACCTCTCCCCTGGCGCCTGCTCGCCGGCCCGGTCGGGCCCAGCCCGATGACCTCGACCGGGTCACACATCGCCCGGTCGGACCCGTCGGAGCAGCCCCGACGGGAGGCGTCCACCACGTCCGGATCGCCTGTTGTACCCACCGGCCCAACCCGGCGGGTAGCGTCGGTCCCGTGCGCAGGATCCTGCTCTCCCCGTGGTGGCTCGCCCGGCACGCGCTCGCGCTCTTCCTGATCGGGCTCTTCCTCCGGATGGGCGTCTGGCAGTGGACGAAGGGCGAATCCGATCACGGCAGCATGCAGAACCTCTTCTACGGGGTCGAATGGCCGGTGTTCGCCGCGTTCGTCGTCTACTGGTGGTACCGGATGATCTCCGAGGATCTCCGCCCGCGCGATCCTGACGACCCGGGGCCCCAGTGGGGCAAGGCCGGACGCATCGCGCCCGAGGCGCCCGTTCCGGTGGGCGGCGCCCCCCTGAACGGACCAGGCCCGCTCGTCGCCGTACCGCGCCAGGGAAAGGCCGGAGCCGTGGCGGTGACCGCGCCGCCGGCCCGGTCCGGCCGTCCGACGGCTGGCGGCCTGACGGCCGGTGACCCGACGGCCGAGGTCGAGACCGACGAGGACCGCGAACTCGCCGCCTACAACCGCTACCTGGCGTCGCTGTACGAACGCGACGCCGCCGGCTCCGACAACGACACCGAGGGAGACCGCCGGTGACGGCATCCTCCGACCCCGTGACGTCACGGCCGGCCGCGCCGGCATCCGGTCGGCCGGCAACGCCCGGTGGGGGGCGTTCCGCGCCCGCCGCGGTCAGGTCCGCGCTCCTGCGCTACCGGATCATCGCCTATGTGGTCGGCGTCGTCCTGATCGCGCTGGTCGTGGTCGGAGTGCCGCTGAAGTACCTGGCGGACGAGCCCTCCGTCGTGGCGGCCATCGGGCCGATCCACGGCGTGCTCTACATGGTCTACCTGGCGGCGACGCTCGATCTCGCGAGCCGGATCCGCCTGCCGGCCAGCCGGACCGTCCTGGTCATGCTCGCGGGCACGGTCCCCTTCCTGTCCTTCGTGGCGGAGCGGAAGATCGCCGGGCTCGTCCGGGCCGGCCTCACCGGAGCCGCCGGCCCCGGCACCGGTCGGGCACCCGCCTAGGCACCACGGACCCCGTCCAACAGCACCACGGCCCCGTCCAACGGGCCCCGTCCAGCGCCCGGTCAGGTCGCCGGGACGTCGGCCTCGCTCCCCCGCGGCTCGGGAAGGTTCACGAACGGCGGGCGCCGGATCCTGGTCGCGACGGTGACGGGAAGGGTCTCCCCGGCCGCCAGTCGGCGCGGCCGAGCGAGTCCGAACGGCCTGGCCGCGAGGACCTGAGCCCGTTCCATCCCGAACGCGAAGTACCGGCCGTCCGACCAGACCACGAACTCGTCCGCACGCCGGCCACCGCGACTCACGATCATCCGCCGGCGGCCCGGCTCCCAGATGATCGCCAGCAGATGCTCCCCCAGCGTCCCCAGCGCGCGCTGGCCGGCCGCCCGGTACGCGCGCATCAGCGCGGACGCGACTCCCGAACCGTGATCTCCGTCAGCCGCCCGGTCCCGGCCCCGGTCCCGGTCTCCCCGCGGCCCCGGATCACCGAGCTGGTCGTCCACGGCCGCGCCATCACCACTGTTGCCGCTACCACCGTTGCTGCTACCCGGATCGCGCGGATCTTCCTGACGGCCCCGGGCGCCCAGGTGGACGGTGCCCTCGGCCGGTCTCACCCCGCGTGGCGACATCGGCCGCCACGAACCCCGTGGCCGCAGCACGGTCACCGATCCCACCCCGGGGACGCCCCGCCCGCCCGCGCCATGCTCGGCGATCACAATGACCAGCCCGGCCGGCCCCACCAGCACGGACGGCATCGAGCCGGCGGCGTTGTCAGCGGCCGTCACCACCCCGAACGGACCGTCCAGGTGCACGCGACGCGCGGCGGGCAGACCGATCGAGGAGGCCGCGAGCATCCCGGTCAGCGCCGAGCGACGGACATCCGCGCCGTCCAGCCGCAGCAGCCCGCACACGGTCATGCCGTCCTCCCGCCCCGAGCACGCCCCAGCGGAACGCCCAACCGCGCTCCCGCGCCGGAACGTAGCAGCTCGAGGACCCGGTGACCGGGCCGTTGCGCCCGATGGGCGACTCGTCCGCGCCGGGGATGCCCCGCGAGGCCCTCAACCGGTCGGAGTCAGGCGACGTTCCACTCGTCACGGGCGGCGTCCACGGGACCGTCGGACCCGGCCTCCATGCCCTCGGCTGGACGTCGACGCTGGTCCGGGATCCGCTTCGCCCTACGCGGGGCGATCTCGGGCGCGGCCGGACATTCGACGAGATGATCATCGAACCCGACTGCCGACGGCCAGAGCTGATGACACGCCCGGCAGTGGGCCGCGTCGAGATCAGACCAGTGCTCGGCGCAGCCGCCACAGCTCATCGCGGTGGGGAAGTCACGCAGGCGGGCGGGCTGACGGGAGGACTCGATCGGCATGGGCAGCGCCTGCTGGGCGGACGGGCCCGGACGGACCGGCAACGTCACCGAAACGGCACGTGGGGCGGGGTTCGGCGCGAGCGGGGCCGGGATCGCGCGCCGACCGGTAGAGCGGCGGGGAGGCACCGGGCCATCCTGTCGTACACCGGCACAAGCGTCACGCAACCGGGCGTCGACTCTTCAGAGTTCTTGTTCGTACGGCCCGACTTTGGCCCTTCCAGGCGGCCGCGCAGGCCCGCTACCTGGGCTCCCGCGCGCAGGACCGCGTGATCGGGCCGCCGGCCCATCAACGGGGCGCGTCCACCTCCCGGGGGGACCCGGCCTGATCGGGTGAGGCCGGACGATCACTTCGCCAGCCCCGGCGGGGTATTCACCAGTCCCGGCCGGATGGGTGTGGTGGGCACCGGATCCCCCCGGACTGGTGCCCACCACCTACCGCACGCCGCCGCCCCCGTGCCGGCGTGCGCCCAGGCCGCGGGTGTGATCGGACGCCGGCCCCCCGACCTGAGCGTCCTACCCCCCGTCACCCGCCTGCCATCACTGAGTCTGCCGGTACACCCCGACACCGTCACGACCCCAGATACGCCGCCGGCCCGACCCCCGCCCAGGGGTCCGGACCATCCGGGAGATCCCGCACTGCCGGACCTGTCACCTCGGCTGGAAAGGTGATCGGCTACGTCGATCAGCATCGCCGGCGATCAGGACCGGAACCACACCGCATCCGCCGCGGGTCGGGTCGGGTCGGACGGACCCGACCGAAAACCACGACAACCCTGAACCCGAGATCGCGGCTTCAGGACTGTCTCCGATGTCCTGAGACATCACAATGCGGAGGGCGTGGGATTCGAACCCACGAAGAGGATCACTCCCCTTAGCGGTTTTCAAGACCGCCGCCATCGGCCACTAGGCGAGCCCTCCTGACCTGCGGTTTCAGCCCGGTTGGCCCCGATCGTCCGTGGGGTCGTTCCGCGCCTGTTCCGCGTGACCGTCCGTGCCGTCGCCGGCCGGGTGGTCAAGGTCGAGTATCGCAGCTTCGGCGCCGGGTGTGCCGAGGGCCTGTTCGATCGAGCCGTTCGCGATGACCTCCTGGCCGTCCAGGCAGTTCGCGTACACCTTGAGCAGCACCGCGACCCCGTGGCCGAGCCGCCGCGCGACCTCTGTTGCCGGCACCCCGGAGTTCAGCCACAGGGTGGCCGCCGCGTGCCGCAGGTCGTACGGACGCCGGGCCAGCGGCGACGAGGCCTGTTCCGCGCTCAACCCGCTCACCCGCGCCGTCCGCCAGACCTTCGCGATCGTGTGGTTCTGCAACGGGCCGCCGGAGCCGGTACGGAACAGCCGCCCGTCCTCGGTCACGCCGTGGGTGGTGATGTGGGAGCGCAGCAGCGCCACCAGCTCCGGCGGGATCGGAACCGGCCGCACCGTCTTCACGGCACGGTGCTTGAGCTGCCGAGCATCCCGGGCCGCCCCGTCGTCCGTCCAGCGCACCCCCGCCCGCGGTTCGGAACCGTCCAGGTCGAGCCGACCCCAGCCGGATTCGGGCAGCAGGCACGACGAGCGGCGCAGCGCCACGACCTCCGACGGGCGCATCCCCGCGAAGTACATACAGCCGTAGAACGCCACCAGGTGCCGACCTGTGGCCCCCTGGTCGCGGACCGCCCGGAGCAGCGCCCGTACCTGGTCAGGATTGGCGACCACCCGCCGGTCAACCGTCTGTGCGACCTCCGGTGCCGACCACTGCACCCTTGTCAGCGGATTCTCGGTGAGGTCGCCCCGTTCCACCGCATACCGGAGAGCATTGAAGAAGACGGCCCGCTTGCGCCGTGCCGTGGTCGCCGCCGCCGGTCGCCCGGTGAGGGTGGTCGACACGGCGTGCAGGGCCTTGCGCACCGTGTCCGGTTCGGCGACCGCCGACATCGGCAACGAGGCCTGTTCCAGCCAGTCCAGCGCCTCAGCGAACTCCGGTGGCGCCTGTCCGTCCCGACCGGTCGGAGTGAAAGCCCAGCCGAAGAGGGCCCGCCGCAGGACGTCATCATCCGGCCGCCCGCGGACGTTCGTGGTCAGCGCGATCGTGAGCGTCGTGAGCGCTTCCGCCATCGAGCGCCGGGAGGTCGCCGCCGCGTGAGGCCACTTCATCTCGGCGTAGGCGCAGGCGTGCACGTACCACGTCCGTTCGTTCAGCTTCTGGGCCTCATCGACCGGTAGGCCGGACGTCTCATCGAAGGCGACCCCCTTGCGCGCTTTGGTGACGAGACGGGAGCGGAAGCCGTCCGCGAGAGCCTTGGTAAGGAAGGTCCGCGACTTCTCCCGTCCGGCTACGACCCAGCGCACCTGGTACGGCCGGCGCTTCCCCTCCAGTTTCCGAACGTCCCAGAAGCGGACGTCGAAGCTGCTCATGCTGCGTCCTCCTCCAGCCCGTTGAGCCAGGCGTCAAGCCAGGAACGCCGGATGCGGACGTCTCCGTTCGGAAGCTTCACGGAGCGGGGACCGAGCCCCATCTGACGCCAGCGGTAGAACGTCGACCGCGGGACACGGACCTCCGCGGTCACGTCCGCCACGGTGAGCCATTCGTCCTGGGAAGATTGCTTTCCGGTCCTATTGATCACGCGACGTCCAGCGGGTTGCCGTCGGGCCATTCGATGTTGTCGCACCACGCGCAGCCGTAGCGGCTCTCGCCCATGTCACAGGCGAACTTGGACTCGCCGTCCGGCTGTGGGTAGAGCCGGCCCTGTCGGACGCGGGCGCGGTCGAGGTGCTCCCGGAGAGCCTGTTGCAGGCTCATCGTCGGGTGTCCGTCGTGGTCGGTGGGCATGACGAAGTCAGCTCCTTGCCGAGGGAAGAACGGGGAGGGGCACGCGGGCCGCAAGTGGCGTCGCCCGGTGCGGTGGGGTTTCCGTTCTCTGGCGCTGGGATGGTCTGCCGGGGCGCCGGCCGCGTCCAGGGCGCTGCGCGTCGCTACGCGATCGGCCTACGGCCGACCCTGGACCCGTCCGACACCCCGACAGCTTCAAGCGCCACCAGAGGACGGAAGAAAAATGAAGGGGTAGAGCAGGCAGGACTGCCGCTACGCGCGGGTGATGCTGGCCGCTCCCGGGCCGCCCGACAGCTTCGCCGTCACCGGGGCGGTTGCCGACTCTCCGGGCACCTGCCGGAAGACGAGCACAGCGTCAACGTCGCCGAAGTGCTCCGTGAAGAACGCGTCCGCGGGCAGGGTGCCCAGGATCGCCACCAAGTCGCCGACATCGGCGCCGGGCCGGATCGTCAGCTCGTGCTCCCCGGTGTCCAGGGTGCGGGCCGCGATCAGCGGAGAGTCGCCGTCGCCGGGGGTGCGCCAGGCACCGAAGCCGCCAGACGAGAAGATAGACATGGGTCTCAACTCCTGTGTACTCAGGATTGGGATCAAGGTCCCGGCTGGGTGTTGACGCACCCGCCGGGACCGCTTATGAGCGACTGGACGATCGTCCAGCGCCGCCAACGGTACCTGGTGTCTGGACGGTCGTCCAGTAGTCTGCGTTCATGACGCAACCGCTCATGGGAGCGGCGGAGATCGCGCAGCGGCTAGGGGTAGGCCGTACCCGGGTGAACCAGCTCCTGAAGGAGGACCCGACCTTCCCGAAACCGCACGCCACCCTTGCCGCCGGCCACATCTGGCAGACCGCCGACGTCGAAGCCTGGATTGCCGAACACCGGCCGGACCTCCCAGCGCCGCAGGTATGACGAAGGATCAGGCAGCGGCAGCGGCCGGGGCCGGTGGGCCGGTTGCCGGAAGTTCGCCGGGTGTCGCGGCGCGGGCCGCGTCGAGCTGTGCGCGCCAGGCGCGGCGTTGCGCGACGGCTTGAAGGAGCAGATGTTCGCGTCGAGGTGCGGCCGGGTCGCCGGGCCGTAGCAGGGTGCAGACCGTCCGGGCCGGATCGGATCCTGGCCCAGCGCCGGCCGCCGGGCCGTTGCCGGTGTCGCCGAGGGCTTCGAGTTGTTCGCGGACCCAGGCGATCCGGTCGGCCCGGTGATCGGCCAGTGTCTTGCCGGACCACTTCCGACTGACGAGGACACGCCGGCCGCCGAAGCCGAGGGTCTCCCGTCGGTGTGCCTTTCCGCGGCACCGGCCCGGGACGAGTCCGGGTTTCGGGTTGCGCGGCTGGACGCCGTAGCGCAGCCAGTTCGAGCACGTAGGCGAGCACGGTTCGTGCCGCAGCGCGTCCGCGAGCCGTTCGACGTGCCGCCGGTGCGCGTCGCTGTCGGTGTCGTGGCAGGTGTCGAGGCTCTTGGTCAGGTACTTGCACAGGTAGCCGATCATCCGGCCGGTGTGCGCCGAATTCGCGGTGACGCCGTCCGCCCGGAGTTGCGGGCCGAAGCGGACCACGTGCACGGGTTCGTCATCCTCGCCGATGGCGTCCAACGCCTGATCCCAGGTGGGCAGGGCCTCCCCGGTGTCCGGGTCGAGGTAGGCCCCGCTGTCCGTGTCCCAGACCGGGAGCGCCGTGTCCGGGTAGACCGGCCGGTCGCACGATGGCCACCAGATCTGCTGGTATGTTGCCGCCGCCACCTGGCGGAGCACCACCCGTGGGATCGTGCCCCGGACCGCCGCGTGTAGGTGCGGAGCGAGCCGCCGTTGCGGTTCGAGTGCGGCGAAGTACTGGACGTCCCAGCCGACACACCGGCGCAGGTTCTGCCAGAACCGGTCGATGAGCTTCGGGAAGTGGATGGCGTCGCGGGCCGCCCGCCGGTAGTCGTACGAGCCCGGATCCACCGGCGTGCTGTCGCTACGCACCCGCCCGTAGCTGTCGCAGGTCAGCGTCAGGAACATCGACGGCCGCCAGGCCGTGCCGTCCGGAGCTTCGTAGGTTCGGCCGATCGTCCGCTTGTCCACCGGGAGCCGGGGCAGGTCGGGGGCATCCTGCCGCCGCCGGGTCGAGCGTGCCCGACGAGGACGATCCCGGTTGTCCGGAGCGGCCTTGCCGCGCACGCCCAGCGCGTTGAGTTCGTCGTCCACCTGGCCGATAAGTTCGTCGATCTCCGCCACGCCCGCCGGGTCGCCGTCGCGTTCAGCGTCCCGCCGGGCGACTTCGAGATCCGCACGGAACCCGGCAAGAACCTTCGCGTCGTCCGTCGGGGGGTCCGGGTCGGGAACGGGTTCGTCGTCGAGGTGCCAGCCTGCCGTGCACTGCGCCATCCGCAGCCGCCGGGCCCGTTCCGCGCATGAGGGGCATTTGCTCGCCAGGGTGGCCCCGCAGGGCACAGGGATGATCTCGGTTTCGCCGGTGTCTAGGTTGGTGCGGCGCATCGCCATCGGCCGGACGCACACGCCGTTCTCCACAGCGACGGCTTCGACGACCTGTCGGGCCAGAGGCATGCGCATTCGTGCTTCCCGGGATCCGGGCCGCGCCGGTCGATCGTCACGGTCGTCACGGCCAGGGGAAGGAGCCGCGTCGGACGGGAGGGTGGTGGGGTCAGTCAAGCAACCTCCCCCCAGCCGGCAGACCCGTTCGCGGCCGGGCCGCCGGGCTCTTGGAACGGTCGGAGATCCGGCGTCCATCCCGCCGGGCCGCTGTCCGTGCCGTCCCGGTATGGGTCGAGGTCCGGAACCCAGCCACCGGCACCGCCGCCGTCCGGACGGTCGGGCGTGTCGTCGAGGTAGGGGCTCAGGTCCGGTGTCCAACCGGCAAGGGCCGGGGTTGGCCGGTAGGCCAGCACGGTGCGGCTGATCTCCGTGTCGTCGATGAACGACGCGCGGACCCGGACCGGTTCGGGCTGTCCCTCAGCGAGCACGTAGCCGACGCCGGGCAGCGAGACCGGGATCTCTTCCGCCCGCGCGCCGCGGTCCCGGGCACCGGAGCCGAGGACAAGGTCAGCCTGTTCGGGTTCGGTCATGCGCAGCGCGACCCGGACCGGGAACAGGTCCCGGAAGGGAAGCACTTCCTTGCGCGGGTCCTGGACCGCCGCCAGGACTACGACGCCGGGCGCACGTCCTTGGGAGAGCAGCAGTGGCAGCGCCGCCCCGATCCGCTTCTTGACGTCCCGGTCGGTGACGTACGCCGTCAGGGAGGCGATTTCGTCGACGATCAGGACGATCAGCGGCTCACCGGTCGTGGGCGTGTGCAGCCGGGTCCGGCCCCGCAGCCGTGCCGTGCGCTGTTGCATGACCGAGACGGCGTCGTCGAGGAGATCCGCGATCTCGCCGGTGGTGGTGGCGAACCGGGTGAACAGCGGTTCCCCGAACGCGAGTTCCATGCCTCCCTTGGGGTCGCAGACCCACAGCTCCGCCAGGCCGGCACGGATCGCCGGGCCGAGACCGCGGATGATCGACCACAGCACCGACCCCTTGCCCGCGCCGGTCGCCCCCGCGACGAGGACATGCGTCCCGCGGACAGGCAGGGTCCACGGGGATCCGTCCTCACGCCGGCCGACAGGCACCGCGGACAGGCCCTCAACGAGCGGACCCGCCGTGGCACTGGCGTCACTCGCCGCGGGTCCGTCGTCGAGGACATCGTCATCCCAGCCGCGGTCAGCGTTCTCACCGTGCAGATCACTGGCGTCGTGGTCGATGGCCGGGCCGGGGCCGGGGTGGTCGAGCCGGGTGGGGTGAACCGGTCGGGTCAGGGTGTCGCGGTAGTGGAAGTGCAACCGGACGAACCGGTGTTCCTCCGCCTGGACCTGGCAGCGCCGGGCCCGGAACACGTGCCGCAACGCTTCAGCCTGATCCGCCCACTGTTCCGGGGTCTGGCCGGGAAGCAGTTCCACCCGCAGCGTGTCCGCGGCCCGCGTGGAGCGGATCGAGCGGATCCGCGGAAAGTACTCGTCAAACGTCACCTGGTCGCCGTTGGACGCCGGCATCCGGATCGCCAGATCGGTGTGCACCATCGCCGGCCGCCACCGCCGCCGGTAGACGAACGCCAACCGGACCCGGGCCCGCACCCACCGGGCCAGCCAGCCGAACGACCGCGGATGCACCCGCCGCCACACGACCGCTACCAGCGCGACGGCAACGAGCAGCGCCACCAGGCCCAGCAGGCCGAACCGGTGGGTGAACATGGCGAGAGCCAGGCCCAGAGGGACGGCGACCCGGTGCCGCCAGCACCAGCGCACCCCCAGCACCAGGCCCTTACCGACCACCGCCACGAACAGCATCCACAGCGGGACCCGCATCCGATCCGGCCGGGACGGAATACGCGGCAACCCCCGGTCACCGTTGATCCTGGACATGCCAAATACCACCCTTTTCAGAGCGCGCGAAACGAGAGGGAGTAAGGGGAGGAAGAAAGGAGGAGCGGCCCGGAGCGGCAGTTACTCAGGATCCGGAATCCGGGCCGCCTCCCCGAAGAGAGCAGCTAGAGGAGCTGCTACGCGGCGCGGTACTCCGCGGATTCGGCTATTTCCAGCATGGCGAACCGGAGCCGTTCGCATTCGATCAGGTAATCGTTCACCGCGGCGAGCAGCGCGTAGGCGAAATCCACCTGATCCGACGTCACCGCGCTACCCGCCACCGAGACGGACAGGGTCGTGCGGCCGAGGGTCACCGCGAGGATCGGCGCACTGTCCGGGTAGCTGTGGCAGCGGGCCGACCAGTCCGCACCCACGTGCAACCCCAGGTGCGTCGACGAGCGCAGGCCGTCCAGGCCGGGTCCGGTCGTCATGCCGCCACCCCCGGGTTCGTCCGACGAGCCGGGCCAACCGGACGCATCGACACTGCCCGCAGCGAGAACGCCTGTCGAGGCTTGGAACTGTTGGTGTCCACGTACGGCAGCACCGACAGCCCGTCGAACAGCACCGGCCGGAACGGCATCCCCGGCATCGCGTCCGGGGCGACCGGAGCCGTCTCGCCGAGGATCTTCACCTTGACTTCCGCCTGCCGGGCCGCCGGGTCCGGGTCCAGGGCACGGACGGTCCAGACCCGGGCGCCGGTCTCCTTGTCCCGCTGCTGTGGGTCCGCCGCGCCCGCCCGCACCTTGTCGAAGTCGTTCGCCGCCTCCACACCGAGCACGTACGCGCCGTGCGGGAACACATCCTCGAACCGCACCGGAATACGCCGGGGAACCGCCATCACGCCACCTCCACACATCGCAGACCGTCATCTGTGGCCGGTCGTTCCGGCCGATGAGATACACGATCCACCGCTCGGCAAGCGCGCATCAAACGCTAACCAAGCGTTGTATGTACGGGTGGTATGAGCCCCATGCGGGCCCGCATGGTTCATGCCATGGTGATATGAGGCACGGGTATGCGTTTCCGACTTCTTTGCAGGCCGCTAATATGCGCGCATGGCTGACCGGAAAACCGCGCCGGTGTACCGGACCAGAGGCCCCGTGGATGGTGAGGACTGGGCCGCCGTCGCCGTTGCGCTCAACGAGCGGATGGCGCGACGCCGCATCGGTCAGCAGGACCTTGCCCGCCTGTCCGGGGTGTCCGTGTCCACGCTGCGCGAGCTTCAGCACGGCGCCGGCCGCCGCGTGCAGAACAAGACCCTCGCGTCGATCGCCCGCGCTCTGGAGTGGCCCGACGACCACCTGATTCAGGTGCTCCTGTCAGGCCCGCCGGTCGACGACCCCGAGACGGCCGAGCCCATCGGGCGGGAGATCCTCACCGCACTGGCCCGTGTCGAGGACCGTCTCACCGAGATCGTGACCAGACTCGCCGTAGTCGAGCAGGCCGTGACCAGGTCGGACGAGCCGGCATCGTCCTGACATGCCAAGGGCCGGATCCCCCCGACGAGATCCGGCCCCTGTGAACGTGCGCGATGTCAGCCCAGAGCAGTGGGGTTCCACGACCGCGGACGCCGACGGCGGATCACCTGTCGCCGCAGCGCATCCGCTACATCCGCCTTCCCCGCGGCGTACGCGTCCTGCTCCCCATCCGTCATCCACCGCCGCCCGGCACCGTCCCCCACCGTGGCCGGGTCGAGTTCGAGCATGGAACGCAGGAAGTCCCCCGGAAGCTGCCGCCGGGACAGCCGCACCCCAGCCGCCGCGTAGACGAGCACCACGTCCGCGTCCCCGTAGGCCTCCACGAAGTGCAGCCCCGCAGGCATCCCCGCCATCGCTTCCGCCAGCGCCGACGCGGACGAGCCCGCAGGAACGACCAGCGCCCAGGCATCCGCGCCCCACGGCAACAGGCCGACGCCCGGTTCCGCATCCGCCTGACACGGCCCGCTCGCCCAGGTCATCGCGAACCCCCGTTCCCCCCGCGCCGTGTCACGGCTGTCCCGCCCGTCGTTGGCTTCGGCCACACCGCCGCACCCCCTTCATCCGTTCTCATGCCGCCTCACGGCCTGGACGCCACCCCGCCCCGCGGAGGACGCCGCTCGACACGGGACGGGATGGCTTGCGAATCAGACTGTCCGGATCCGGATGGGTCACGAAACGTCAAGATGGAATGGCACTCAGTGCATGGGATTCCGGCGGTCCGCCGCTCGGCGAGCGGTCAGCAAGCGCCACACGAGCGCCCGATCCGCACAACAACCGCGAACAGGCCATACCACCGTTGCATGGCCGGGTTAGTCTCTGCGTAGCGACCTGACCACCCGCTGACCATGCCAGTCGGCCCGCACCCGAGGAGATGGCGGATGGCCCAGCCCGCCCCTCCGTACACCGTCTCGCCCGAACTCCTCGGACGAGGCGAGTTCCGCGCCGCCTGCGAAGCCATGGACTTCCAGACGATCTTCCGTCTGATGCGCAAGTACGACGGCGCCAGTCAGGACCGCGTCTCCTCACCCGTCCGCGGCCTCACCCAAAGCCGCGTCAGCCGGGTCATGTCCGGAGAAACCCGGATCGCCACTCTCGAGCTGGTCGAGCGCATCGCCGACGCCCTGCGTATCCCCGGCGCCTACTTCCGTCTCGCCGCACGCCCGTGGGAAGCCACCGCCCCGGCAACCATTGCCGAACCCGCGGCACCAGCGCCGACCGCACCGGATGAGGCCCGAACACCCGCCATCCCCGAACAGGCCGCCAACCGCGCACCCGGACCAGCCGCACCGGTGACGTCTGGTGCGGTGACCGGTGACGTCGTGGACCGCAGCCTGACCATCGATATCGACGTGGCCGACGACGGATGGGCGACCCTGACCTACCGGCACGAGATCTACAACGCGACCGCGACGCCGTTCACCCGGCTGAACCGGGAGCTGTGGTTCGAGACCACCAACGGCCCGTTGCAGATCGAGGCCCTGCCCTCCCCCGACCGGAACGTCATCATCCAGCGCATCCATGACACCGAGCTGAACGCCCGGTTCGCCTGCCAGGTCTTCCCCGCGATCCAGCCCGGTGAGTCCGCGATCGTCGGCTACCGCAGCTCCGGCGGGCGGTTCGTCTACGACCACTACTGGCGACAGTCGATCGTCCGGCCGACGGGCACGTTCACGATCCGGCTTCGCCACCAGGGCGTCACGTCGCTCACCCGATGCACCGCAACCGAGGACCGGCCGGACGGGTCGGAGATCTCAGCGACCGACGGCCTGTCGTTCTCCCGCGGCGAGAACGGCGTCGTCATCGAGCTGACGCGTTACAACCTCCGGCCGAACCAGTTCGTGACGTTGCGATGGGACACCACCCATGCGTCTCCGTGACGCGGTAGAGCAGACCCTACGGGCATGGCACGGCCACGAGACCGCGCGCCAGGCAGCCCCGGTCATCGACTTCGACTGTGCGCCCACCGCCGCCCCGGTCACCGCGGCCCCGAGCCGCCTGGACGTCTACGACACGCTCAGCAGGCTGGCCGAACGCGCCGAAGCCGAGCACGACCAGGTGTGCGCCGAGCAGCTCCGGGCGCACCTGGCCTATCTCGGGGCCTTGCTCGGCGAGCGGCCCCCACTCGGCCCCTACCTGAGCGCCACTCAGGGATGCCCCGCCGGCGGATGGTCCGACGAGTACGTCACCGCCGTAGGCGACCGCGCCCGCGCGGCACTCGCTGATCTCGGGATTTCCTGGGGACCGGACACCGACCGCCAGCTCCGCGATACCGAAGGCCCGGTCGACACCGCCGACGCGCCGGACCTCATCCGAGCCGCCGCCGACGAGCTGGAGCCCGCTGTCCGGGCCCTTGCCGAAACCGATGCGCCGTACACGCTGGACATCACGACCGCCGACGTCGACGCCTACTGGGCCTACTGGCTGGACGGCACCGGCCACCAGGTCCGGCTACGGTTCAACCTCCGCAATGCCGCCTTCACCAAGACCCGGCTACGCCAGTTCGCCCTCCACGAGATCCTCGGCCACGCGCTCCAAAGCGCCAGCTACACCACCACCGCCGAGACCACCGACGTCCCGTGGCCGCGCCTACTGTCGGTCCACGTGCCGTACCAGGTGCTGTTGGAAGGCATCGCCCAGGCCATGCCCCTGTTCGTCCTCCCCGACGACACCGCGGTCACCGCCCGCGTCCGCCTGGACCACTACCTCCAGCTCGTCCGCGCCGAGCTCCACCAGGCCATCAACACCGGCCGCCCTGTTGCCGCATGCGCCGAGCACGCCCGCGCCCGCGCCCCGTTCTGGACCGCGGGCACGATCGCAGACATCCTCACCGACCGCGGCAACGACCCCCAGCTACGCAGCTATCTGTGGGCCTACCCCGCCGGCATCGACTGGTTCGTCAATCTCGCCGACACCGCCGACACCGACACCGTGGGGAAGGTCTTCCGTGCCACCTACACACAGCCCCTCACCCCGAGCCAGCTCACCGACCTCTGGCCGACTGGCCCCCGCATCGGCGGACCCGGCACCCCTGTTCGTCTACGGAAGCCTTCTCTTCCCTGAGGTGCTCCGCGTCCTCATCGACCGCGACCCCCACCGCTCACCGGTCACCGTCACCGGATGGCGCGTCATCGCACTCCCCGAACGCATCTATCCCGGCCTCATCCACGACCAGGACGCCACCGCGACCGGGCACCTCTTCGAGGACCTCACACCGGCCGAGTGGGAGACCCTCGACTCGTTCGAAGCCGACTTCTACACCGTCGGACGCATCAGCCTGGACCACGACCGCCACGCATGGGCCTACATCTGCGCCGACCCCAACGAGATACTCCCCGCCTCAGTGTGGAGCCCAGACGACTTCGCCCGCGACCACCTACCCGCCTACGTCGAACGATGCACCGCATGGCGCCGCCGACACGAGGCAACCACGTAGGCCGCACGTTGCCGAAACCGTCGATTTAGGATCAAGCGCGATGGAGGCCGCGCCGCGCGGCCGCCTGCGCGCGGCCGTGGACGGCCGTGCTCGCCGGGCGCGTCGCAGCCTCCAAAATTCTCCCCAAGCCAAGTTCACGTGCGAACAGAGATCTCCACAACAGGCTGGAGCACCTCAAGCCTTCCAGCATATGTGCGAATCACGGCATCGTAAATGTCGGTCTTGGTGCTGTAAACCGCAACAACAAGTGCGTACCTGATTTTATTAGCCGAGCTAGCGATACCTCCACCCAGACGCGCATTATAGTGGATATCAAACATGGGACGATAAAGGGTGTTCCCGCGAAATCTCTGTTTTGCGTTGAGGACTGTGTCCCACTTCTGCGCATCTCGGCGCAGAGTTTGTTCCGAATCATAATTGGTACGTTTAAAGAAGGCCTTGCTCTGAGGATCGGTACTGTCGTCCTTGGCGAAGCGGCGGGCATCGGGGCGGAAAGTTACCTCAAGCCCACTCCGGGTGTAACTTCCCGGGTCCTGTGGATCTACAGCTGTCGCATAGCAGAAGGTCGCGCTGATTTCCACCATTCCATTTAGCTGCTCATCAGGCATCGGAATCAGCGCGCGAAGGTACTGGCTCGGCTCCAGCTCGCCTTGATAGATCACGCGTACAGTGTTCTCTGGGCAGGTGACAAGGCTTTCCAGATCGCCTCTCAGCCGGCCCCAACCGACCTCGGACCTGTCATTCATAGCCCCGTCTGCACCATGAATAAGGAGAGCCTTCAGCGCAAGAGGATTCAGACGACTACCAAAGTGCGCGCGAATTCCGGAGGCCAGACGTAGCGCCGCAGGTGCTGCGAACGACGTGCCGCAAGTCGACGCTATTTGCGGAGAACGGTCCGTGGCGTAGACCATAAATGGCTCACGGTCTTCGCCCCCAAAATGTAGGAGATCCGGCTTCACTCTACCGGGGCTGCGACCGGGACCAAACGCGCTGTAGCTGGCACGCTGCCAACCCTCTCGCACACTATCCGCAGCGCCTACACCAAGGGCATTAACGCAATCAGAGGGTACTTGGATCCGCGCCTCACCCAGGTCAGAGTCGCCTTCCCCATTGTTTCCGACCGCTACCGCTGCCAGTGCGCGACCGTCGGCGAGATACTCATCCAAAAGCGCCGTCCATGCATGAACCTCATCGTCCTCAACAGGGAGAGCTGGACCGATACTGAGGCTGAAAAGCTCATAGCACTCCTGCTTTAGTACACTCTCAATCCGTTTCAACACATCGTAAAGCTCGTAGGGGTCGCTATCAGTCTTCTCGTCAAGGACCCGATAATGATCAATTCGACTGTACGGCCGCGGCGCCGGTTTACCGACCATAAGAGAGCCGAAGAGAGCAGCTGAAGTGACATCATGGCCGTGCTGTAGAAGCATCGGTCGGGAGCTAGACACCCCTTGAGCGTCCATAGCGGTCACCCATCTACCAAGGTCACTCGTTTCGTCAAACCCTCCGTCGAAGATCGCCATTCGGAGATCGGGATCAACAGGCCCCTCGGACGGCAGGGGAGAAACGGGCGAGTTCGGGAGTGGGACTGATCTTTCTATAGGCATCAGCCTGCGCAGTCGAGGCATAGGGCGTACAACCCGGAGAAAAGAAAATCGCGCAAGATCGGAAACCGCATGAATCGGAGCCTCGACGGGCATAAAGCACAGACCACCTGCGTACACTCTACGATCTAGGTCGGGCTGCACATCAAGCGACAACGCATATTCTTCAAACGCCAAAATAATGTACTGTGCCGCACGAGAGTTACTTGCATGTAGACCGACTTCGAGTACAACTGATGCGGCCGAATAAATCTGCGAATCCCCAGAAGTATTGCGTATCTTCTCGGCGCTGGTGGGCGCACGGAAGTCTTCCAATCGTTGGATCTGATCACTAATTCGATGCGGGAAATTGCCGAGCTCGGCGGCCCAACGATCGAATGATTCACGTTTCCCTGCGACAAATATATCTGTACTTGGCAGCGGCTGAGGATCCCCGTCTCTAGTCCATCTTTCCGGCTGGACTGTGACGGGACGGCTTCCTACCTGTCTAAGACTAAACTCGTCAAATAGCTGCTGCGGATGATACGATTTTGCGATGGACTGAGGATGGAGTGTTACTACCCCGATGGCTTCATTTTCCGGACATGCCGAGCGTGGCAATGCGTCCAAAATAGTTGCAGCTTCCCTAACCCTCGGGCGCAAACGCTCTATTGCCTCCTGGTAAGAGTAGGCGAGTTGCGTCCCCCCTCCACCACCGGGCGGAGGGATACGTTCCGTCAGACGCTCACCGTAACCGAGGAGAAAGCGCGGCTCATCCGGCATCCCCAATTTCCTCTCTGCTAACGCTGCCGCTTGGCTGATTCACCATATATTTACGGATAGTGTCTCTACTTACACCAGTCATTTCGCTGGCTCGCCTCTGAGACATTCCCGTACTTCTGATTATTTCGGCTACAAAGCGTCCGCGCTGGGCCGCCGGCAGCGTTCGGATACGAATCTGGGCTATCTGGAAAAGCGCCTGCTCGATGGAGGTCCCGTCCAAGACAGCCGCCCGACGAGCCCGCATCACCTCACGTTCTACGTCATTGAATGACGATCCCACATAAAGTTGCGCAAGCATGGAAAGCGTTTCGTTCCCAATTTCATTTCCGTCAAGATACCGCTGAATCGCTGCTGCAAGTTTCTCCGACTCAGGTAGGGGAAACTCGACGAGAAGCTCAAATCGTCGCCACACTGCCGGGTCGAGTAGTTCGGGGTGGTTCGTTGCGGCTAGAAGAAGGGATCCCTCCGGCCAGGAATCAACTTCTTGCAGAAGTACCGTTACCAACCTCTTTAGTTCACCGACATCCGTTACGTCATCACGCTTCTTCGCAATAGCATCAAGCTCATCGAGAAGTAGGATGCTTTTTGTGCTCTTGGCGTAATCAAGAACCTTGCGAAGATTATTTCCTGTGCGACCCAGCAAACTACTAATAACGGTCGAAAGATCCAGCACTATCAAGGGGACGCCAAGTTCCCTGGCTAGCCAACGTGCAGCGAGAGTTTTTCCAACACCAGGAGGGCCCGTAAAAAGTGCAGTTCGAGTAGGGGATATACCCGCCTCAAGTAGAGGTTCGGGCATTCGATGTTCCCGAAGAAGCTGTTGCAGCAAGGCATTTGTTTCCGTATCAAGTACTGGCTCAACCGAAAGTACTACATGCTCTTCTTCGCGAACGAGAGGAAGGCGTGACTCCGTGTCGATCGGCTCCGCCATTACCGTTGCGCGACCAGCACTACTCCTGAGGGGGCTTTCGCGAAGGAGCATGACGAGATCCGATGCCAGCGCCGGCCTTCTGTCTCTGTATCGCCGTGCAAGGCGCCGGAGCGTCACCTGTGCGTGAGAGGAGTTCGAGGCGAGGGCGAGTCGCGCCACATGGACTAGATCTGTCTCTACCTCCGAGAGCTCGTCCGCCTGGATGTTGGAAGGGTTCGAGGGCATGGCATCAGCCTACCGGGCTGGTGGACTAGCAAACAGGATCAGGACAACAACTAGTCCACATCGTAGCAGTCGCCTTGCGATCCGGTGACGATCACCTGACCCTGCCGGTACGACGGGCACCCACTGCACGGCAACGATCGAGATCTTCCTGATCTTTGACTCGAACGAGAGGTTTCCGGCGCTGTGGCGTGACAGCCAGACAGCCAGCATTTAATGATCTTCAGGCGGACCCGGCCGGCGTACCGCACAGGCGAAGGAGCTGTCCGGGGAACGGGACAAAGAAATGGGAGCCACTACTACCACCAGCCCGTGGGCGGAGACGCCCGCTGACGCCTCGTGATCCCGCCCGGATGCTGCCCGCCATGCGCCCGTGAACCATGGTCAACAGTGGGATCCCGTGGGACTCGCCGGGACCACGCACCGACGATCAATGCGAGGGATCCGCCCAGGTCAGGCCGGGTTCACCGAGGTCAGGAGGACCACACGGCGCCGGGCCGGTCGGCGTCCCGAGTAGTTTTCAAGACCGCCGTCGATGCGCCGCGCAGGCCCGCGGAACCGTTCCGTGCCTGTTCCGTGGAGGCTGGTCAGCGACGGGACCCTGCGGGACTTTGCTGGACCCGACGCCCAAGCACGTACGGCCCGTCGATCCAGGTCACCCGCTCGCGCCGCAGCTCACGGGCCGTTTCGATCAGGCCGAAATCCGAGGCACCGTAAGCATTTCAAGACCGCCGCCATCGGCCACTAGGCGAGCCCTCCTGACCTGCGGAGACGCTGCCAGGCTTTGTCCGGCGTGCCGGAGTTCGCCTGGCCAGGTGCCCGCCGGGTACCTGGCCAGGATCTCACAGCCCGCGGCGGCGGTGTCCGGGACATCACCCGACCGTCCCGGAGGGCAGGTCGACGGTCGCTCGTCAGTGCGCCCGCCGCCGGCCCCGGCCCCAGCTCGGCTGATTTGGACCGCCTGGCCTGGCCCAGACTGGCCCGGCCCAGGCCGGCTTGGCCCGTCAGCCGCGCCGGAGGCGGCCTTCGAAGCCGTCCCCGGCGAGTTGCTCGAAAAGCGCGCGGGCACGGGCGTCCTCGGCGTCGAGATGGTCGCCCATCGACTCCTCCGCGTCCTGTGCGGTGAGGAAGCACAGGGTGTCCAGCGCGCCGCAGGCGCAGGTGACCCGCCACTGGCCGTCGGCGTCCTGGTCGGTCGTCGCGTCGGTGCAACTGTCGTCGCCCAGCAGGAACATCGGCACGAATCCGACGCCCGGTCGGCAGACGCTCATCGAGATCTCGCCGCATCGCCGGTCCGAACTCGGATGGCCGTCCGCCGCCGCCCGGGCGTCGGCTCCGGTCGGATGTTCGCCGTTGAGCTCACCGCACCGGCAGTGCACCCACCAGGGACCATCAGTGTCTTCCCGGTCCACCGCGTCTTCCCGGTCCACCGTGTTCCCTCCGTCGGCTGCCTCGCGTCGGCTGCCCGCCTCGCGCCCGTCGCCCGCCTCGCGCCACACCCATCGTGCCGGGCTCCTCAGCCGGCCCGAATGACCCAAACAAGATCGCCTTGATTGTGCCCGGCCCGGACGGGCACGCAGGTACTGTGACCAGCGCCCATCCACCGAATACCGCAGGGCGACACGATCGCCAGGCCTCGTGGGCGGCCCAGCGGCCCACCGCACGTGCCGCGCCCACGGCGGGCGTGACGCCGCCGGCGCCCACGGCCGATCGAACCGCCCCCCAGGTCGACGACGCGACCTCGGCGGCCGCCGGCAAACTCAGCGAGGCGCTCGAGTGGGTGGAGCGCGCGCGGGGCGCGCTGTACTCCTTCCACCAGCTCTCCGGCCGCGCCGATCTCATTCTCGGCGAGGCACTGGACGCCCTTCGCGAGGCCGGGCACCCGCGGCTGGCGGCGGAGGTTCGACGGGAGCTGCACGGCCGCAACGTGCTGGACGGACGGTGGACGTTCCAGATCGTCGAGGAGTACGACGATCTGTACTACCAGCCGTTCGTCAGCACGGAGGAGCGGGTGCGCGCCCTGCTCACCGACGGCCGACGGCACGTCTACGAGGCTCGGATGAAGGCCCGCGAACGCTCCGGGGCCGCCCGCGACCCCTGGGGCCCCGGCGCCTGACCGACCGGCCCGCGCGGGTGGTCCCGGCCGCCGTCGGACGTCCGGTCGAGCGCGCGGGCGGCGGCGGTCAGCCGGGGCTGCAGATCGCGCAGGATGTCCAGGTAGGCGGCCCGGGCGGTTAGCGCGGCACCGGCGAGGACCTCGGGTCCGCGGTGCGCGCGGGCGGCCCGATGAATCATGATCAGTCCGGCTGTCGCGGCCCGGCCGGAGCCGGCCTGGGGCTCGGGTGGCCGCCGCGCGGCGCCGAGGGCCGTGGCGTAGGCGCCGTACCAGCGACAGAGATCGGTCATGTCCTCGACGAGGATGCCCTGGGCGAAGGCGAAGCCGGTGGCCGCGCCGCGGCCGCTCACCGCGGGCCCGTCGACGGCCGCGGCCCCGTCGGGGCCGGTCGTGGGTGGCGGATCGAGCGTCAGGTCCGGCGGCCAGGGGACGTCCCCGTTCCACAGGAGCTGCGCGGTCCGCCGGATACGCAGCGCGCCGGCGGCGATCGTCATCAGTGCGTCGACGTCGAAGCGACCCGGCGGCTGCTCGGCGAGGAACTGCCGCACGGCGTCGTCGAGGAGGCGCCCGGCCCGGATCGCCGCGCGGGAGGCCGGTGCCGCGGCCGGATGCTGGGATGCGCCCGGCGTGTGCGGGACGACGAGATCGAGGAACCCCACCGCGCTTCGGTACGCGGATTCGGCGCGGGCCCGGATCACGGCGACCGCGCCGCGGGGCCACAGCAGGGCACCGACGACGATGCTCACCCCGAACCCGATCATGACATCCTGGATGCGCACCAGGCCCACCCGCCAACCGGCGGGTTCGACGATGTTGAACAGCATGAGCACGGCGACCGTGAAGCCGGCCTGGCCCAGCACGAACCCCGACCTGCGGCGGGCGTAGCTCCCGAGCAGCACGGCGAACGGGAGAACCGCCCACAGCACCGCCGTGTGGGTGCCCACGGCGACCACGAAAAGGCCACCCACGACGATGCCGACTCCCGTGCCGGCCAGCGCGCGCAGCGCGGCGGAACTGGTGGCCATGGCATTCGAGCGCAGGACGGACAAGGTCCCCAGCACCACCCAGAACCCATGCTGGAGCCCGGCGGCCTGAGCGATGATCACCGCCGAGGTGAGGCCGAGCGAGCCGCGCACGCTGTTGCGGAACCACACCGACCGCGGGCTGGCGTAGCCGGCGGCGAGATCGGTCGCGGCGGTTCCCCGCTCGCGCGCCAGCCGGCGCGCGTGGTGGAACGCGTCCACGGCACGTCGGACGGGGCCCACCGGCGGCCGGGGCGGGACGGGGCCGGTCACCCGCAGCACGTTCAGCGCCAGTTCCCTGGTCCCTCGGGCCAGTCGGCGCAGGCGGAACGCCTCGGCCGCGGCGAGGTCCGGCGGACGGTCGGGCGCCGGTTCCCGCAGCTGCCGCAGCAGCGCCGAGCGCATCGCCCGTTCGGACCGTTCGAGTCGCGCGATCCCGAGCCGATCGTCCCCGACCCGCACCACCCCCGCACCGCCCCCGCCGTCGGCACCATCCCCGCCGTCGGCACCATCCCCGCTGTCGGCATCGCCCCCGCTGTCGGCGCCGCCCCCGCCGTCGGCGATTCGGGTGGCCGCCGCACGCAGCGTCGCCGTGACCGCGGCGTGCAGCTCGGCGGCCTCCGCGGGGAAGCAGACCCGGGCGGTCCGGTCCCGCTCCGGCCACGGAAGGGCGAAAGGCACCAGCCAGTTGACGTCCATCACCAGATGGCCGAGGGCCGCCGCGCGCCCGCCGACCCCGGTCGGACGGTGCGCCGTCGCGACGAACTGCCGCCGCAGCCGCCGCAGCGCCGGCCAGAGGTCGGACGCCGGACGCCGCGTTACCTCGGCCGCCGGGTGGCGCCGCACCTCCCGGGCCGGATCCCGCGCCCTCTCGGACACCGGACCCCGCGGCACCTCGGCGGCCGAACGCCACGACGACGGCGACGGCGACGGCGACGGCGGATCAGACACGGTGGGGTGCTGCCAGCTCACGGCTGTCGCGAGGGCGCGGCAGACGTCCGCCGTCGCCGCGCGCAGGCGGTCCGGCGGGCGGCGGGGCCAGAGCAGCATCACGGCGACGATCGAGGCGACCGAGGCCAGCCCCCAGCCGGCCAGCCGTTCCGGTATCGCCGAGATCGGACCAGGTGTCATCACCGGCAGCACGAAGGCGAGCAGCGCGGATCGGCCGGCGACGGCGACCTTGGCGTTCAGTACACCGGAGAACATCACGACGAAGGCCACAACCGCGGTCATCGATGCCGCCAGCCAGGGTGACCGCGAGCCGAGCGTGCCGAGGACGACCATCCCGGCGCCGGTGGTGGCGAGCGTGAGGTAGGCGGTGAGCCTGGCCGGCCGGGGCCCGTCGAAGTCGACGAACTCCAGGAGCGCGTAGGCGCCGAACCAGGCGAACAGGCTCATCCGCACATCGCCGACGAGCGTGGAGACGAGGGCGAGCAGAGCGGGGGCCACGATCGCCACCCGAGCCGCCGAGGTGAGGCAGTAGTGCCCGGGGTCGCCGTCGAGGACTTCGGACAGCCGCGGACGCCACTCCCCCCGCCGCCACAGCTGTCGCATCGAGGTAACCGCTACCCACAGTCGCGATCCGGGATGCGTACCAGCCCTGCCTCAGACCACGAACCGCCTACCGAGAGGCAGCCCCCCAACCCCACCCAGCCCAGCCCAGCGCCCCAGGCCCAGACCGTCAAAGCTCGGGGCCCGAACCGAGGCGAGGTGTCCCACCAGCACCTGGACTGGCTCAGACAACTTCCTTCCGCCAAAGCGGCGGCAGGGTCCGGAAGGGCCGGCGGCGCGCGGCCGACCGGGCCGGCCCGCGGGGCGCGGACCGCGCGGGGCCCGACCGGAGCGGCGTCCGGTCGGGCCCGGCGGATCGGAGCGGCCTGCCTCCCCAGCGAACGAGTCGTCGCGCGGCGGGTCAGGCGTCCCGGTGGGTCAGGCGCCCAGCGGTGGGTCAGGCGTCGCGGCGCTTGGCGGCGACCAGGCCGATCACCAGCAGGCCGACGCAGACGGCGGCGAAGTAGATCAATGATCCCCAGGGGCCGAAGGGCAGGCCGTCGACCACCGGCGGGCCGTCGTTCGTCTCGGGCTGGCCCGCGACGATGAAGTTGTTCCCGACGATGAAGGGCAGCCAGTCCTGGATGTGATCGCCGATGCGCGGGATGACCGGCAGCAGGCTCTCCACCAGGAAGAGGTAGACGAGCATGACCACGACCGCGCCCGCGGTGTGCCGGATCATCAGGCCGAGGCCGATCGCGAAGACCGCCGCGAGAAGGTAGATCAGCCCGATCCCGAAGACGTTGCGGTACTCCTGGCCGGTGTCCAGGGCCAGCGGGGCGTCCGGCTGGATCAGGCGCGCGACGCCCCAGGAGGCCACCGCGGTGATCTCACCGACGATCCCGGCGAGCCCGGCGACGACGACCGTCTTCGCGAGCAGCGCGGGTGTCCGGCCGGGGACGGCGAGGAATGTCGACCTGATCGTCCCGAAGCGGTACTCGGTGGTGACGGCCAGCGCCGCCATCACCATCATCACGACGAGCCCGAAGTTGTACGCGAACTGCGTCACGCTCGGGGTCAGGTCGGCGAGCTCGCTTGGCTTGGTCGCGACGCTGAAGACCGCGGTGAGGCCGACGGTGAGCGCGACCGCGAGGATCATGCACCACCAGGGCGAGCGGGTGGAGAAGAGCTTGATCCGCTCGACGGTGAGCAGTGTCATGGCTTGTCGACCCCCGTCCAGGCGTCGGTACCGGGGCGGGTCGGAGCCGGGACCCCCGAGCCGCGGGGGCCCGATGGTCCGGCGGGCGCGACGCCCGGTGGAGTGGGAGCGGGCACGGCGCCGGGAGGCACACCCCCGGGTGGGAGCGCTCCAGGCGGCGGCCCGGCGAGACCGGGAGCACCGGGACCACCAGGACCACCGGGTGCGCCGGCCGGCCTGGTGCCGGCGAGCGACCCGGCCGGGCCGACCCCGCCCGCGTGGTACTCGACGTCGCCGCCGGTCATCTGGATGAACGCCTGCTCCAGCGAGCCGCGCGACTCGGAGAGCTCGTGCAGGACCAGCCCGACGGCGCCGGCCAGCTCACCCACCTGCTCGGTGGAGCTGCCGCGCACCACCAGGGCGGCCGGGATGTCGGTGGTGGCGGGTGTCTCCTGGACGGCCAGGCCCTGGCCGGCGAGGACGCTGTGCAGCCGCTCCATCTCGGGCCCGCGCACGCGTACCGAGGAGTCGGAGGCCGAGTCGATGAACTCCTTGGTGCTCGTCTGGGCGATGAGCCGCCCACGACCGATGACGATGAGTTCCTGGGCGGTCAGCGCCATCTCGGAGAGGAGATGGCTGGACACGAACACCGTGCGACCCTCGTCGGCGAGCCGATGCATGAACTGGCGAATCCAGAGGATTCCCTCCGGGTCCAGGCCGTTCACCGGCTCGTCGAACAGCAGCACTCCGGGGTCACCGAGCAGCGCGACCGCGATCCCGAGGCGCTGGGCCATGCCGAGGGAGTAGCCCCCGGCCCGGCGGCCGGCCACCGCGGTGAGGCCGACGATCTCCAGGACCTCGTCCACCCGCTTGGCGGGCAGCCGGTTGGAGGCGGCCATCCAGCGCAGGTGTGCGCGGGCCGAGCGGTTGGGGTGGACCCACTTCGCCTCGAGGAGCGCGCCGACCTCACGCAGCGGCTCCCTGAGCTCCCGATACCTGCGGCCGCCGATCCGGACCTCGCCGGCCGACGGGTGGTCGAGCCCGAGAATCATGCGCATCGTGGTCGACTTGCCCGCACCGTTGGGGCCCAGGAAGCCGGTCACCTTGCCGGGCTGCACCGTGAAGGTCAGGTCGTTGACGGCAACCGTACGGCCGTAACGCTTGGTCAGCCCTCGTGCCTCGATCATCACCCTCCTTTCTCGATCATTCGTTATTCGTCTAGCTAATTCGCCGCTGCTATGGGAGCAATCCACGGCCGTCACTCACCGGATGGTGGCATCCGGGGCAGACACTTCCCGACCGCGCGAGCAATCGGTAGACATGTGGCCTGTCGGGCTGGTGACAACCCGAAGCTTCCCCGCGGACAGTGAACAAGAACACGAGCCGTGGCAGCCATCGGGCTAACCCCCGGAAGCGGGGTCGAGACAACCGCAGGCGGCCGCACGGTCCCTGGAGCCGGACCCGCCCGGACCTGGAACCGGACCCCGCCCGGTCCTAGAGCCGGACCCGCCCGGCGAGAATCTCCTCGGCCAGCTCGGACACCCGCCGGCGGCTGCTGCGCGCCGCACGGCGCAGCCGTTCGAAGGCGGTGACGGCGTCGGTGTCCCAGACGGCCATCAGGTAACCGACGGCCCGGTCGATGGGGACGCGGTAGTCAAGGGCGAACTGCAGCTGGCGGGCCAGCTTGGTGCTGCGGTCGGCGACCAGTCCGGCGAGCAGGATGCTCTCCAGTACCTGCCCGAACCGCTCGAGGGCCTCGCGCTCGGCTGGGGTCCACTCCCGCGGCGAGTCGTCGGCGACGTTCAACGTCCCGATCGGGCCGCCGCCCATCCGGAGCGGCACGCCGAGGACCGCCCGCACCCCGCCGGCGAGCAGCCGGGGCCTGGCCCGCGGCCAGCGTGCCTCAGCGGTGAGATCCGGGCTCACCACCAGCTCGTCCAGGACGAAGGACTCGACGCACGGGCCCTCACCGAGCTCTTCCTGTACCTGTTCCAGCAGACGCCCGCTGCTGTTGCTCGCGGCCACGCTGCGCAGGGCCCGGTCGGCGTCGACGACGAGGATACCGGCGCCGTCGAGCCCGAAGACGTCGGTGATCGCACGCACGGCCTCGGACAGCAGCTCACCGAGCTCCACCCGCTCGGGGACGAGGTGGTGCAGCCGGGTCAGGCTGGCGTCCAGACGCGCCTTGTCGATCTCCACGTGTCCTCCCGCGGCCGGCCGGGGGGGCGCGGAGGGGCAACGTCGGCACGACCGGCGACTACACCCGCTCCACCCGCTCGGACATGGTCAGCACGGCATTCCAGGCTTCCGCGACGCCAGGGTAGAGCGGAACTCCAGGTGATGTGAGCAGCTCCACCATACGGCGCAGCAACGGCGCCGCACCGCCGAGCGCGACGACGACCGCGCGGCGCTCCCCGGCACGCCACAACCGGTGCAGCACAGTGAGTCCGCGGACGTCGGCGAACACCCGGGACACGTCGAGCACCAGCCCCACCGGCGCGGGAGAGGGCGCGCGCCGGGCGGTGACCGCGCTCAGCACGGTGTCGAGGGCGGCCCCGGCCGACGCCTCGGTCAACATGTCCAGGTCGCCGTCGAGTGCCGCCGTCGCGCCCCACGGGTTCAGCCGTACCGTGATCTTCAGCGCCAGGGGATCACCGAGAGCGACCCGGAAGCCTTCGGGGATCAACGGTCGACGTGCCTGGAGCGCTCGGCGGGGCCGGAGAGGTCATCCGGGCCCGCGTCGGCCGACGCCGGATCGGACTCCTGATCCGGCTCGCGCCGGCGCCGGTGGCGAGGTCCCACGTCGACCTGGCGACGTATCCGGCCGTCGAGCGCGGCCTCCCGCTCGGCCTCCACGCTCGAGCTGATCATCCCGAGCATCCGGGAACGCTCGCCGACGTCCATGCCGGCCATCAGGCTGTCCAGCAGGCCGCCGCTTTCGCTCAGGAGGCTCGCCGGCACCCTGACCGGCCCGTCCACCGTGGCGGCCGAAGGCACCCGGGGCGTCTTCACCGGCCCCGCCGCGGACACCTCACCGGAGGCGTCCGCGGCGTCTCGGGGACGAGGAGCGCCCGCGGGCCGACCGGCCGGGAGCGGACTCGCCGGCACCTCGGCCGGGGCGGGCGGCGCGGTGGGCACAGAAGGCGCGGCAGGCGCAGAAGGCGGGGCAGGCCCAGGAGGCGCGGCAGGCGCCGACGCCTCGGCCGGACTGGCCGAGCCCGCCGCCGCCCGGGTACGGGCCGCTCCCCTGCGGGCTGTTTCGTCGAGGAACACGTCGAGGGAGGTCTCGACGGAAGAACGGTCTGCGGGCATACGTCACACTCCGTGACAGGGCCGCAGACACAGGGCAGCGCGAACTCGGTTTCGTGAAGGTACTACCTTCGCGGGCACGACCGCCAGTGGATCTTTTCGGTGGCCTCGGGGCCCCGAGGCCACCGCGAACCGGGCGGCCGCCGTTTCACAGCGGTCAGGGAGCGGTTCCGCGCGCCGCTCCGGCGCCCGCCCGTGGCCTCAGGTCGAGCCCCGCGGCCAGGTCACGCCACTGCTCCCGTGGCAGCTCCCGGCCGCCGGTGAGGATCTGCGCGCAGACGTGATCCGCGCCGGCCGCGCGGTGCTCGTCCAGCCGTGCCCGGACGGTGTCCATGTCGCCCCACGCCACCAGGGCGTCGACCAGGCGGTCACTGCCCCCACCCGCCAGGTCCGCGTCGGTGAAACCGAGCCGGCGCAGGTTGTTCGTGTAGTTCGGCAGGTCCAGGTAGACCGCCAGCGCGGCCCGCCCGATCGCGCGGGCCCGGTCGGCGTCCACCTCCAGGATGATCTTCTGTTCCGGTGCCAGCAGCGCGCCGGCGCCGAGGATCTCCCGGGCCGTCCGGGTGTGCTCCGGCGTGACGAGGAAGGGGTGCGCCCCGGCCGACCGCTGCGCGGCCAGGCCGAGCATCCGCGGGCCGAGCGCCGCCAGCACCCGGGCCGAGACCGGGATGCCCACCGCGTCGAGCGCGTCGAGGTAGGACAGGACGGCACCGTAGGGGTGGTGGTAGCGGCGACCGGTCATCGCCTCGACCCGTTTCGCGTGCCCGGTTCCCACCCCGAGCAGCAGGCGGCTGGGGTGCGCCTTCTCCAACATGCCGTAGGTGTCGGCCAGCAGGTCGACCGGTTCGGTCCAGATGTTCAGGATCCCGGTGCCGACACACAGGTGCTCGGTGGATTCCAGCAGCGCCGCCGGCAGCTCCAGGTCCGCCGTCGCGCCACCCAGCCAGACCATCTCGTAGCCGAGCTCCTCGAGCTCCTGGGCGGTGTCGCGACGTTCGGCCGTGCCACGTGGCCACTGCCCGGCGGGCATCCAGAGCCCGGTCCTGGCGACATTCATGGTCACTCGTGATCCCTTCTCGCTGGTCACATCGTCGTCATCGACGTCGCGATCCGATCGGGTCCTCCTACCCGATGCCGCGGTCCTCCTCACGTCTCGGCGTGGTCCTGATGGGTATGTCACCCCGGCGATTCGGGACGTCCGCCCCTTGTCTGTCCGAGCCACCAGTCCGAACCACCGGTCCGGGCCGTCCGCTTTCGCCAACCGCGATCGCGGATGTCGTTGCAGGTGGTCGAGGTATTCTCGATCAGTCAACGGCTGCCGACGACCCCGGCGGCCGTGAATCCGCGGCGGGCGCCCCGGTGGTGAACCGGAATCCCGTGGCGGGAACCGACCCCACCATCCGGCCATTCGGCGGTCGTTATTCACCCGGATGGCGTACCTGACCGGTTTTACGCACTCGACATTTCGGTAGTGCCGCCCCGAGATGACCGGGATGTCACCACGGCGGCGGTTCGAGCGGGGGAGGGCCCTGCGCCGACCATAACTACCCGAGGGGACAATCGTCACGGTCGACGGGGACCGTGCGGCCCCCCACGGGGCGTCATCCGGCCGAAACGGAAGCAAGCCATCCAGGTCGCGCCGCTGCCGCCCGGCGTCGACGGGCCCGCCCGGAGGTGGTGCCCGCCCTGGCCCGATCGGGCCAGCCGCCACCGCCCCGGACACCGCCGCGGCGCCGCTCCGGGCCCACCCGGCTCCGGCCTGGCGCCGCCCGCCGTCAACAGGCCGTCCACGGGTGGACGGGGCCTGCGGCCCGCCCCGGAACCGGCCGAAAAAGCCTGCCCCACCAGGGGTGTCGTCCTGGCGGGGCAGCCGGGCGGCGCGAGCGGAGGCCGCGACTGTCCACAGCTCTCCACACACTTTCCACAAGTTATCCACAGGCTGTGGTGACGACGGTGGAGACACGGCCCGACGCCCTCACCGCTCAGGCCCCGCTGGCCAGAATTATGGGCGACCGGGCCGCGGCCGGGCCCGCGTTACGTGCCCGGCGCTCAGGCGGAGACCGGGAGGTCGGGGACGGCGGTCGTCTGCGACGCGGCCGCCTCGGGACGAAGGTCGTCGAGGGTCAGCGGATGCGCCGGCGGGCCGGCCACGACGATGCTGGACGTCACTTTCAGATCCGGGCCGACGTGCAGCAGTTCCCCGCTGGCCATCAGCCGCCACCGGGGGTCCTCGTCCATCCGCTCGCTCTCGACGACCACGGCGGGGCGGGTCGTCAGGTCGAGGGAGCGGACCCGGATCTCGCTGAACGGGCTGGCGTGATCCAGGTGGCGGTTGTTACGCCCGCCCGGGGCCCGCTGGAGCACGTGCAGACCATTCGTGTCGGGATACCGCAGCGCCCACAGATCGTCCCGGCTGGCCAGGATCATGTTGATCGAGTAGAGCGGCAGGTTCTCGGCGATCCAGTTCGCCGCGGCCGCGATGCCCGCCGCGACGTCGCCGTCCCGCGCCGCGATCTCGCGGGTGATCAGGGCGAAGTAGCGCTCCGAGTCGGTGTCACCGAGCACGCCGGAGCCCGTCGTGCCGAGCTCCGCGTCGAGCTTGCCCAGCCCCTCGATGACCCCGTTGTGGGCGAAGATCCGCCCGTCCTGGACGAACGGGTGCGTGTTGCGGTCGTCGACCCGCCCGGTCGAGGCGTGCCGCACGTGCGCGACGAACGTCGACGAGGTGACCTGCTGCGCCTCGCGGGCGAACGCCGTGTCGGCGCGGGAGCGAATCGCCTGCTTGACCACCTCGGGGCGGCCTTCGTCACCAAAGAAGCCGAAGCCCGCGCCGTCCGGGGGACGACGGGTCTGCGCCCGCGGACTGTCGGGCGCGTCCAGCAGCCAGAAGGTCGCCTGGATCCGCTCGCTGCCACTGCTCATCGCGAACAGATGACACATTTCAGACCTCCTCGCACCGTTACGGGTCCCATCTCGGAAAGGGGTGATCCGCCACGTCCCAGACCTCGTATGTAGGGGAAGGTAGCCGACCGGTCAGGGTTCGTGGCGTCTTCTGGGCCCTCCCCCCGATCCAGGGGATCACGCCAAGCCCACGAACGTGAGATGTGTCCACTTGTGGCCTCATGTGGGACTACCACTTTTCGGACAATCAACCTGATCAGCCGTAAAGCAACCGGAGAGAGCAAGCAGACTGATCGCGGACCGCGGACTGTCCGCCGGTAGCGGCAGACTCGGGTACATGCTCGAGACCTCGGCCCGCCTGCTCCGGCTGCTCTCGCTGCTGCAGACCCATCGCGACTGGTCCGGGGCGGACCTGGCCGACCGGCTCGGGGTCACCGCCCGCACCGTCCGGCGGGACGTCGACAAGCTGCGCAGCCTCGGCTACCCCGTGCATGCCGCCCCCGGCACGGCCGGCGGCTACCGCCTCGGCGCCGGCGCCCAGCTACCGCCGCTGCTGCTCGACGACGACGAGGCCGTCGCCGTCGCCGTGAGTTTGCGCACCGCCGCCGCCAGCGGCTCGGTCGAGGGCATCGCCGAGTCCGCCATCCGGGCGCTGACGAAACTCGAACAGGTCCTGCCGACCCGGCTCCGGCACCGGGTGCTGGCGCTGCACTCGGTCACCGTCTCCCTGCGTGGCACGAATCCCGCGGCGGTCGACCCGGACGTCCTGATGGCCGTGGCGACCGCCTGCCGTGAGCACCAGCGGCTGCGGTTCGACTACCGCGACCACAACGGGACACCGACCGCGCGGATCACCGAACCACACACCCTCGTCCACACCGGGTGGCGCTGGTACCTCATCGCCTGGGACGTCGACCGCGACGCCTGGCGCAACTTCCGCCTCGACCGCATCGCGCCGAAGACCCCGACCGGCCCTCGGTTCACCCCCCGGGACCCACCCGCGGACGACCTCCAGTCGTACGCCTCCTGGTCGGTCTCCACCGCCGGGTTCCGGCACCAGGCCCGGGTGCGCTACCACGCTCCCGCCGCGGTGATCGCCGCCTCGCTCGGCCCGACCTCCGCCGTGATCGAGGCGGTCGACGACGGGAGCTGCCTCGTCCGGACCGGCTCCAACTCGCTGGACGCCCTCGCGATCTACCTCAGCCTCGTCGGCGTGGACTTCGACGTGCTCGGGCCGCCCGAGCTCGCGGACCGGGTCCGTGAACTCGCCGGCCGGCTCACCCGGGCGGCACCGCCGCCGGCGCCACCAGCACCACCGGCACCGGCACCGGCAGCCGCCGGGTGAAAGCGGTTCAGGACGGCTGCCACGGCGGCGCGACACCCCAGCCCCACCGCGGCACCGGCGCGTGCGGCATGGGTGTGGCGCCCGGTGCGGAGTTCTCGACGGCGAGGCGGGTCCCCCATTCGACATAGCCCACGAACGCCGCCCGGAACTCGGGATCGCCCGGCAGCCCCACCTCGTCCGCCGCGTCGACGAGCAGGCTCACCCACCGCCGGCGCTGCCGTTCGCTGATCGCCCGCCCGACGTGGTGGGCCAGCATGTTCTCGTACCCGCCGCGTTTCTCGGTGTACTCGGCCGGACCACCGAAGACCTCACCGAGCCACATCGCCACATGATGGGCGTGCGCCGGATTCATGCCCGCGAACAGCGGCGCGAGAAGGTCGTCCTCGACGACCGTCTCGTAGAAGCGGGTGAGGAGCCGCTCGAAGGCCTCGGCGCCGCCGGCCCATTCGTAGAGGGTGGGTGGCTCGGGCGCTCCCCCGCCCGGCCCGGCGACCGCCGTGGGCGAATAGTGCCGCATCTCCTCGATGTGTTCGACGTACGGCCCGATCCGCGCCAGGAACTCGCGGAACTCCGGGCTCCGCCGGAAGCCGTCCAGATGGCCGGCGACCGAATCCCATTCGATGCGCAGGATGTACTGGACGCTCGCTTCGACGCAGCGGGCGAGCTCGAACGACAGGCAGTTCGGCGACCGCCTGAGCGCCGCCGCGGCGTGTGAATAAGCCTTCTCGAACTCGTCAGTGCTGTGTTCTGGTAGCTGGTACCGAATGTACTCGACGATCACGGCCGGATCACCTTTTCACCTCCGGCGACTGGGGAGAACCCGAAACTACCAGCGGGAAACCGGACGTCGGCGACCCTCGGGGTACGCACAAAAAAGTGCGTACCATGCGGGCACGGCGCCCCGTGAGGAGTGGTGAGGAGTGGTGACGATGCCCCCGGACACGCCCCGGTCCCCGGTAACGCCCGAACCCCCGGACACAGCACGGCCCCCGGGCGCGGCACGGCCCGGCCGCGGCTATCACTGCCACGTCGAGGTCACGGTCGACGTGATCGGCGGGAAGTGGACGCCGGTCGTCCTCGCACATCTGAAGGAACACGACCGGCTACGTTTCGCACAGCTACGCCGGCTGATCCCCGACATCACCGAGAAAATGCTGGCGCAGCGGCTGCGGGAACTCGAGGCGATCCGGATCGTCGACCGGATACCCGTCAGCACCGCGCCGCCGCACGTCGAGTACGCGCTGACGGCGCAGGGCCGGTCCCTGGGCCCGGTGCTGCAGGCGATGTGGGAGTGGGGCCGGGACTGGGCGGCCACGAACCAGCTCGCCGTCGATCCGGTCCGGTTCCACCACTGACCCGCGCGTCCCGGGGCCGCACCCTCCGCTGGCCGCCCGCTGACCGGCCAATATGATGAAGATCGGCGTTTTTTGATGATCTCGGCTGGTTCTGGGGATCTAGTCCGGTTCTGGCGATCTCGGACGAGACTTGCGATATCGGCTGGTTCAGGCAATTTTCATCCGGTTCCGGCAGTCTCGACCGGTACGCCGGAACCGAAGCGGGCCGGCATCCGGAGGACACGATGCGCAGCACGCCACCGAGGACGGCGGGAAGCGGCCCGCACACGCCGCCATCCGGTGGCCAACCGCCGTGGTCCGCAGACCTCACCTCCGAAGACCTCACCTCCGAGGTGTCGGGACGCCGCGGCACGTCGGCACACGGCACGTCCGGCAGCCGCGCCTGGGACACCGTCTTCACCCCGCTGACCGCGCACGACCCGGAGGAGATCAGCGGCTACCCGCTGCGGGCCCGGATCGGCGAGGGCGGCATGGGCGCCGTCTATCTCTCGCACACCCCCGGCGGACGTCCACTCGCGGTCAAGGTGGTCCGCCCGGAGTTCGCCGCCGATCCGGACTTCCGGGCCCGGTTCGCGAAAGAGGTCGCGATCGCGCAGCGGGTACAGGGCCCGTACACGGTCCCGGTCATCGACGCCGATCCCGACGCGGTGCGCCCGTGGATCGCCACGGCCTACGTCCCGGCCCCGTCACTCGCGATAGCCGTGGCACGGACGGGCGCTCTGCCCGCCACGACCGTCCTGATGCTGATCGCCGGTGTCGCGGAGGCCCTGCAGTCCATTCACCGGGTCGGGGTGATCCACCGCGACCTGAAACCGGGGAACGTCATCCTCGCGGCCGACGGCCCGCGCGTCATCGACTTCGGCGTCGCGCGCGCCCTCGACGCCGCGACGGCCGCGATGACCCAGACCGGGGCACGCCTCGGGACACCGGCCTTCATGGCCCCCGAGCAGGTTCGCGGCGCGCAGCTCGACCGGTCCGGTGACGTCTTCGCCCTCGGGGCCACCGCCTATTACGCCATGACCGGCCGCCCGCCGTTCGGCGTCGACGCCGCCGTCTTCCACCGCATCGAGCACCAGCAGCCCGACTGGGACGACTGCCCGCCGCAGGTTCGCGACGTCCTGGCCCGCTGCCTGGAGAAGGACCCGGCGCGCCGGCCGACCCCCACCGAGCTGATCGAGCTGTGCCGGCTGATCACCCCGCTCGGCCAGCTCGCCTCCGGCGAGCAACCGGCGACCGGCGAGGGGTGGCTGCCACCGACCGTCGCCGCCGAGGTTACCCGCTACCACCTCGCCCCGCTGCCCATCCCGCCGCCGGCTCCCGGCCCGGACCCGGCCCTCACCGAACCGCCCACCGCCGCCCCTGCCGGCGCCGGCGGCGCCGCGGGGACCGGCGGGGCGCCGCGCCGGCCCGGCCACGGCCGCCGTCCCTGGCTGGTCGGCGCGATCGGCGCGGTGGCGTTCGTCGTGGTCTGCGCGCTCGCCGCCCTGCTGCTCACCCGCTCCGGCGAGCCGTCGCCCGCCGCGCCCATGGTCGCCTCGGCCGTGGACGGGCCCACCGCGGACCCGGCCAGACCACCCTCCGAGCCGAAGGCGGGCATCCCCGGTCAGGTCGTGCCCGGCCAGGTCGTGCCGGGGCCGGGCCTGCCCGGTCCCGGTGCCCCACCGGGTGGGCCGGGAGCCGGCTCGCCTGGTTCACCGCCCACGGCTGCGGGCAGCCCCGCGGCTCCCCTCGCCCCACCGCCGGCCGCGACCACGCCGAGAGCGACCGCGCCGCAGGCACCCGCCCCCACGCCGAAAGCAGCACCGTCCAGCACGGCCGTGAGCGGATGCCCCGGCAGCCCGGGCCACGGCTACAACGGCGACGGATACGGCGTCCTGACCGAGGCCACCGCGCTGCGCAGCGGGCCGTACGCGGCATGCGGCGCGGTCGCGAACCTGGCCAAGAGCAAGAAGGTCTGGCTGCACTGCAGCGTCGTCAACGGCCACAACAACCTGTGGTGGTGGGCGCGCCTGGACGGCTCCACCACCGCCGGCTGGATCTACGACGGAGACCTCGAACTCAGCTACGTCGACGACAACGACGACGGCAGGACACGGATCTACAGCTGCGACGGGACGTACGTCAACCGCTGACCCCGCCGCTCACCGCTCACATCCAGGCGATCTTCCCGGTCCCCCAGGAGATTCCGCCCGCTTCGCGTCAACCTGACGGACGTGCCCGGCATCTATCCGAATGCGGCAACCCCGCCGCGGAGGAGGACTCGATGACGACGTCCGATCGACCGGGCCGACGCCCGGCCGGCAACGCAACGACCCGCGCACGCACCCGCACCCGCGGCGGACGGCACCTGGCCACGCTGACGCTCCTGCTCGCCGCGGTCTCGGCCATGATCCCCGCACAGGCGGCCCTGGCCGGGGAGAACGGACCCCAGCCGTTCGTCCGGGCCCGGGCGGAGGCAGCCGTCAGGGCGGCCTACGCGCAGGCGTTCACCGGCGACCAGGACCCGGCGCACAGCCTCGCCGCGGTCGAGGACGGCCCCGACCTGGCCGCCACCCTCGCCCAGGCGACCCAGAACTTCCCGCAGGCCACCCAGACGTCCCAGGTGACCGTCAGCAACATCGCCTTCGACGGTCCGCGGGACGCGCGGCTGCGGTTCCACCTCAGCTACCAGGGTGGTGTCGACTTCGGCGAGGTCGACGGCACGGCGCTGATCAGCGGCGGTCGGTGGAAGGTCAGCCGGACGACCTACTGCACCGTCATGAGCTGGGCCGGTGCCACCTGCCCGGTCAAGCCGGGCCGCCAGCCGCGGAACCCCGCCGCGGCCCGGACCGCCGTCGCGCAGGCCTACACCCAGGCGTTCACCGGCGGCCAGGACCCGGCGCACAGCCTCGCCGCGGTGGACGACGGACAGAACCTGGCCGCCACCCTCGCCCAGGCGACCCAGAACTTCCCGCAGGCCACCCAGACCGCCAGTGTGACCACGAGTGACATCGTCTTCACCGACCCGTCGCACGCGGCGCTGCGGTTTCACATCACCTACCAGGGCGGAATCGACTTCGGGGTGACCCCGGGCAACGCCCTGATCGTCGATGGCAGGTGGAAGGTCAGCCGGAGCACCTACTGCACGGTCATGGGCTGGGCCGGCGCCACCTGCCCGACTCCGTGAGCCGCTACCCGGCTCCCTGACACGGCGCTCGGCACCAGGTGGGACGCGGCCGGCGGCGACCCCGCTCGGGACGCCGCCGGTCCGCGCTCCCAGGCCCGTCGCCGGGTCAGTTGATGGCGAGCAGCTCCACCTCGAAGACCAGGTCGGAGTTCGGCGGGATGACGGGCGGGAAACCGCCGGGGCCGTACCCGTAGTCGGGCGTGATGGTGAGCACGGCCTTCTCCCCGAGGGAAAGCTGCGGGACCCCCTCGTCCCATCCCCTGATGACCCGGCCGACACCGATCTCCGTGACGAACGGCGCGCCCCGGTCCCGGGACGAGTCGAACTTCTTGCCGTCACGCAGGGTGCCGACATAGTGCATCGTCACCCGGTCCCCCTTCTTGGGGAAAGTCTTGCCGTCTCCCGGTGAGAGGCTTTCAATCGAAACGCCCATGCGATCAGCCTTTCCTCGATGGTGGGACGTGTGCCCTGCACCGGCGGGCTCCCCCGGCTGGAACCGGGCGGACCGCCACCGCGGGCCGCCACTCCCCCGCTGGCAGGAGCCAGCGGTGCCCAGGAAGTATGTCAGCGAGCGCCCCGGCACCATCGGCGCCGGTCAGTCGCTCGGGACGCCGCGACGGCGAGGCCCTGCCGTCCGGGTGGCGGAAGCGCAGCCGTAGGATCACCCATCGTGCCGGGGGAAGTGGGCGGTTCCGCGATGGTCTCCGACAAGGATCGCCGGAGGCCGGACGCCCGATCATGATGATTGACCGAGCGCGGGTGGCCGCGGCTCTGCCCGGCTACGAACTGGGCGACCAGATCGGCGCGGGCGCCTTCGGGCTGGTGCTGGCCGGCTGGCACCGCGGCCTGCACCGCGATGTCGCCGTCAAGGTGCTGTCGACCCGCGGTCACGACCGGGCGGCGGCCGGTTCCGCCACCGAGGCACGGCTGCTGGCCCGTTTCGACCATCCGCACATCATCCGGGTCCACGACTATGTCGAGGCCGACGATCTGCACCTGATCGTCACCGAGATGATGGCTGGCGGGACGCTGACCAGCCACCAGGCGGACATCACTCAGCAGAGCGCCTGCGCAATCGGCCTCGCGGTCGCCGGGGCCCTTTCCTATGCGCATTCCCAGGGTGTTCTGCACCGCGACATAAAACCCGACAACATGCTGTTCGACACTGCAGGATTGTTGAAGGTCGCCGATTTCGGGATCGCGAAGCTGCTGGACGGTGCGGATGCCGCCGTGAACACGGTGATCGGGACGCCGTTGTTCATGGCTCCCGAACAGATCGCGGGGGCCCGGCTGGGCCCGGCGACCGATCTGTACGCGCTCGGATTGGTGCTGTACCTGCTGCTGACCGGCACGGCGCCGTTCGACCCGGCCCCCACCCCATCCCGGCGACGGACGCGGTGCCCGCACCGGTGAGGCAGGTCGTCCTGCGCGCGCTGAGCAGAAAACCCGCCACCCGCCAGTCGTCCGCGCACACGTTCGCCCGTCGGCGAGGACAAGACCCTGCGCCTGTGGGACGTGACCGACCCGGCCAAACCCCCATCCGCTCGGGAAACCCCAGACCGGCCACTCCGGCCCCGTGTACGGGGTGGCCCTCACCCCTGACCAGCGCACCCTGGTGACCGCCAGCAAGGACACCACGCTGCGGCTGTGGGACGTGACCGACGTAGCCAACCCGCGCCCGCTCGGCGAACCGCTGACCGGCCACCGCAGCACCGTGTGGTCGGTGGCGATCTTCGGGAACCTGCTGGCCAGCGGCAGCTTCGACGAGACAGTACGGCTATGGAACATAACCGACCGCGACCATCCCATCCCGGTGGGCCAGCCCCTGCCAGCCAGCTGGGTGCAGACCCTGGCCTTCTCGAATGACGGACACACGCTTGCCAGCGCTGGCAAGGACGGCAAAATTCGGCTCTGGGACGTCGCCGACCTGCCCGCCGCCGGACCGTGATCTCATCCCAACCGGTTCCACCACCACCTCAGGGAACTCTCCGCCGCCCGGCCCACGCGACGGTGTGTGTCGTGGCTGGATCAGGCCTCAGAAAGCCATGATCGGCCGTGGCCTGTGACGGTCGCGTCCTCGGGCTGAGGGTGTGCGCGGGAGCATCCCGAGCGGTGCGCGGACGCGGCGCCGGGCAGCGCACGAAGCTAGCCGGGGAGTGCCCCGAATCCATAGGTATGCGTGCCGGCCCGGCCGGTATGCACGGCGCCGCGGAACCGTGGCGGGGGAGAGGCAATCAGGACTCACTCGACGGCCACACATCGCCCGGCGGGGGCCCAGCGTGCATAACAGCTCGGAGCAGATCCCGGACCCCGGCCAGCACCTCGTGCCGGGACCAGGGCCGTGTTGGCCGGCGGGCGCGGTGTCGTGGGTGCCAGGGCGGTGCAGGGAGGTCCGGGGTGCCGCACGACGGCGCGCCTACCGAAAAGCCTCCGAGAGCGCGCCGGAAAGCCGCCGACCACACGGGCCCGGGACCGAGTACACCCGCCGAGGTATCGGGGTCCTGGGGTGACGCCCCCGTGCCACCCCAAGGCCCCCGCAACCGGCACGGAAACACCCCGATAAGGGAGACCGCCCCCACCAGCCGACCACGCCCGCCGCTCGGGGGGCCTCGGGGGTCGCCCCCCGAAAAAAACAACGGCCCCCCGGAAAGCCGCCCCCAGGGGCGGCAACCACAGCGAACCGGCTCGAGCGGGCGACGGGAATCGAACCCGCGTTGCAAGCTTGGGAAGCTCGTGTTCTGCCTCTGAACTACGCCCGCGTAGTGCAACCGCATCTTACTGGACCCGGGCGGCGCGTGTCCCACTGCCACCCCTGGGACTTCACGCGCCCCCGGCTCCCCGCGGCCCCGGGCTCCCCGCGGCCCGTGGCCGCTGGTCGGTCCCGGCTCGTCACCCGTCGACGGGGTGGGTGTCGACCGCCCTGGTGACCTCGGTGCCGTTGCCGTGGCGCAGGAACCGCAGCGGCTCCCGGCCGGCGGGCTGCGTCGGGCGTTCCTGGGCCGGTATCGGCGGGACGTCCAGCTTGCTGGGCTGGTCGGGGGTGACGCGGACCTTCTCGCCGTGGTGCAGGATCGTGATCGCCTCGCCTTCGAGCACGGTGTACGTGGCGGAGGAGTCGATCACCTCGACGCGCAGCTGGCGGGAGCGTACCCGTAGGCCGAAGGCGAGCCGGCTGAGGCCCTCGGGCAGGCGGGGGCTGAAGGAGAGCAGCTCACCGGTGTCGCGCAGCCCGCCGAAGCCCTCGACGAGCGCGATCCAGCTGCCGGCCAGCGAGGCCATGTGCAGGCCGTCGCCGGTGTTGTGCTCGATGTCCTTCAGGTCCATGAAGGCGGCTTCGCGCAGGTAGTCGTGCGCGAGGGACATGTGCCCGCATTCGGCCGCCAGCACCGCCTGGCAGCAGGCGGACAACGAGGAGTCGCGGACGGTGAGCGCCTCGTAGTAGGCGAAGTTGCGGGCCTTCTGCTCGGCGGTGAACGCGTCGCCGCGGCGCTGCATCGCCAGTACCAGGTCGGCCTGTTTCACGACCTGCTTGCGGTAGAGGTCGAAGTAGGTGAAGTGCAGCAGCAGCGGGTACTGCTCCGGCCTGGTCTGTTCGAAGTCCCACACCTGGTGCTCGGTGAATCCCTCGGACTGCGGGTGGACCCCGAGGCGTCTGTCGAACGGGATGAACATGTCCTCGGCGGCGTCGCGCCAGCTCGCCGCGGTCTCCGCGTCGACCCCGAGGGCCCGGGCGTGTTCGGGATGGCGCCGGACGGCGTCGGCGGCCCCGATGAGGTTCCGCTGGGCCATCAGGTTGGTGTAGACGTTGTTGTCGGCGAGCGCGGAGTACTCGTCCGGGCCGGTCACCCCGTCGATGCGGAAGCGGCCGGAGAGGTCGTGGTGGCCCAGCGAACGCCACAGCCGCGCCGTCTCGATGAGGATCTCCAGGCCCACCTCGAGCTCGAACTGCTCGTCCTCGGTGGCCCACAGGTAGCGCAGGACGGCGTCGGCGATGTCGGCGTTGACGTGGTAGGCGGCCGTCCCGGCCGGCCAGTAGCCGGAGCACTCCTCGCCGTGGATGGTGCGCCAGGGGTAGGCGGCGCCGTCGAGGTTGAGCAGCTGGGCGCGTTCGCGGGCCAGCGGGAGGATCGAGTGCCGCCAGCGCAGCGCGTCGGCGGCGGCGGCCGGCGCGGTGTAGGTGAGGACGGGCAGGACGTAGCTCTCGGTGTCCCAGAAGGCGTGGCCGTCGTATCCGGGGCCGGTGAGCCCCTTCGCGGGGATGGCCCGGCGCTCGGCCCGCGCGCCGGCCTGCAGGACGTGGAAGAGCGCGAACCGGACGGCCTGCTGCACCTCGGCGTCCCCGTCGACCTCGACGTCGGACCGGTGCCAGAAGTCCGCCAGGTACGCGCGCTGTTCGGCGACGAGGCCGTCCCAGCCGGTCTGGCGGGCGGCGACGAGGGCGGCGGTGGCCTGGTCGCGCAGCGCCGGCAGGGAACGCTGCTCGGACCAGCCGTAGGCGAGGAACTTGACCATCCGCAGGGTCTCGCCCGGTTTGAGGACGGCCGTCGCGGTGACCCAGCCGGTGTCGGGCTCGCTCTCCGAGGTGACGCCGAGCGAGCGCGGGCCGGCGAAGATGTGGTCCATCGCCGCGGCGACCCGGATGTCGCTGTGCCGGGTGCGGTGGACGAGCTCGACCATGGTCTCGCGGGCGCGGTGCCGTTCGGAGATGAGCGGCGACTCCAGGACGGCGGCGGCGCGCGGGTCGCCCTTGCGCCCCGGAAGTTGCTCGTTGGCGACCAGCTCGGACTGGATGACGACCCGCGCGGTGTCGCCGACCGGTTCGATCTCGTAGTGGATCGCGGCGGCGGAGCGCTGGGAGAAGGAGATGAGACGCTGGGTGCGAATCCTGACCCGCTGCCCGGCCGGGGAGACCCAGTCGGCCTCCCGGCGCAGCACCCCGTCCCGGAAGTCGATCGTGCGGGTGTGCGCGAGAAGATCCCCGTAGCGGACGTCGAACGGCTCGTCGTCGACCAGCAGGCGGACGACCTTGCCGTTGGTGACGTTGATGACCGTCTGCCCGGACTCGGGGTAGCCGTAGCCCGCCTCGGCGTACGGCAGCGGCCGCAGCTCGTGGACGGAGTTCAGGTAGGTGCCGGGCAGCCCGTGCGGATCACCTTCGTCGAGGTTGCCGCGCATGCCCACATGCCCGTTGGACAGCGAGAACAGCGACTCTGAGCGGGCCAGGTCGTCGAGGTCGAGCCCGTGCTCGGTCAGCGACCAGGCCTCGATGGGGTAGGTGGGCCGGCCGATCACGCGTCGCCCCCGGCGGAGGCCGGGCCGCTCGGAGCCGGGCCGCTCGGAGCCCGACCGGTCGGACGTCCGTCGAGCAGTTCGGCGAGGTCCTCGACGACCGTGTCGGCGCCGTTGCCGCGCAGCGCCTCGGCGTGGCCGACCCGGTCGACGCCCACCACGTAGCCGAAGCCGCCGGCCCGCCCCGCCTGGACGCCGGCGATGGCGTCCTCGAAGACGGCGGCGGCGCCGGGAGCCACCCCCAGTGCCTCGGCGCCGGCGAGGAAGGTGTCGGGGGCCGGCTTGCCGGCGAGGCCGCGCTCCTCGGCGACCAGGCCGTCGACCCGGGCCAGCAGCAGGTGCTCGATGCCGGCGGCCCGCACCACCTCGGCGCAGTTCGCGCTGGACGACACGACCGCCCGCGGCACGCCGGCCCGCTCCAGCTCCTCCAGGTAGCGCACGGAGCCGGGGAACACCTCCACGCCCATCTCCTTCAGTTTCTCCAAGAGCAGGATGTTCTTCCGGGTGGCGAGCGCCTGGATCGTCATCCCGGACGGCGGGTCGTCGGGCGCGCCGGGTGGGAGGTGGATGCCCCGGGAGTCGAGGAACGCGCGCACGCCGTCGGCGCGCGGGCGGCCGTCCACGTAGTCGGCGTAGTCGGTGGCGATGTCGAAGGCGACGAACGGGTCACCGGACCGGCTCGCCCAGTTCTCCAGGAAGTCGTCGAACATCTCCTTCCACGCCGCGGCGTGGACGGCGGCGGTTCGGGTCAGTACCCCGTCCAGATCGAACAGGCATGCCTCGATGTGATCCGGTAGCCCCAGCATCGTCCCCATCCTGGATCGTCGTCCGGCTGCGTCGCCAGCTCCCTCGCGCGGACCGGTTCCCTCCCCGCGCGGTCGTTCCCGCCGCGATCGTTCCCTCGCGGCCGTTCCCTCCGCAGTCAGAGTGTCACCGAAGGCGATGTCCCGTAGGGGCGACCTCGCGCGCGTCCGGGGTGCTCCTACCCGAGGCACCGCGGCTCCCACACCGCGGCGGCGGCGAAATCGCCGCAGTCCGCACATCCCGTCATCGGACGGTCGCGATGATCCACCGGGCTCGTGCCGGCGGGACGTCCGAGCCGCTGCGGTAGCGTCCTCGACCGTGCTGCTGTCCGACCGGGATATCCGGGCCGAGATCACCGCCGGTCGCGTCCGACTCGAACCCTACGACGCTGGGCTGATCCAGCCGTCCAGCGTGGATCTGCGGCTCGACCGCGCGTTCCGGGTGTTCCAGAACCACCGGTACAGCCACATCGACCCGGCGGTGGAGCAGGAGGATCTCACCGAGCTCGTGGCGCCCGAGGGCGACGAGCCGTTCGTCCTGCACCCGGGCGAGTTCGTGCTCGGGTCGACGCTGGAGGTCGTGACGCTGCCGGAGGATCTCGCCGGCCGGCTCGAGGGCAAGTCGAGCCTGGGCCGGCTGGGACTGCTGACCCATTCGACCGCCGGGTTCATCGACCCGGGCTTCTCCGGCCATGTGACGCTGGAGCTGTCGAACGTCGCGACGCTGCCCATCAAGCTGTGGCCGGGGATGAAGATCGGCCAGCTCTGCCTGTTCCGGCTGTCGACGCCGGCCGAGCATCCCTACGGCTCGGCGATCTACGGCTCCCGTTATCAGGGCCAGCGCGGGCCCACGCCGTCCCGGGCCTACCGCGACTTCACCCGGGCGGCGGTTCCGGAGATTCCGAACGGCTCGCCCGGCGCCTGACCGCACACGACGACGGCCGCCCCCGAGTTTCCTCGGGGACGGCCGCGACGGTGTGGCTACCGCCCGATCGGGGCTCGCTACCGGCTCAGCGGCTCAACTGCTCAACGGCTCCGCCGTCGGCGTGGGCGTCGGCGCGACCAGTGACCGGGCGAGCAGCTGCGAGACGTCGAGCACCTCGACGCTCTCCTTCGCTTCGCCGGCGAGCTTCTTCTCGGTGACGGCGTCGGAGAGCATCACGATGCAGAACGGGCAGGCGGTCGAGACCACATCGGGATCGAGGCCGAGGGCCTCCTCCATGCGGTCGACGTTGACCCGCTTGCCGATCTTCTCCTCCATCCACATCCGCGCGCCGCCGGCGCCGCAGCAGAAGCCGCGTTCCTTGCAGCGGTGCATCTCCTGGCCGCGGATACCCGGGATGGCTTCCAGGATCTCCCGGGGCGGGGTGTAGACCTTGTTGTGCCGGCCCAGGAAGCACGGGTCGTGGTAGGTCACCGAGGAGTCGATCGGCGTGATCGGGACGAGCTTGCGTTCCTCGACCAGCTTGCCGAGCAGCTGGGTGTGGTGGACGACCTCGAACGTCCCGCCGAGCGAGGAGTACTCCCGGGCGAGGCTGTTGAAGCAGTGCGGGCAGGTCGCGACGATCTTCTTGACGCCCGTCTCGTTCAGCAGCTCGATGTTGGCCTTCGCCATCTCCTGGTAGAGGTACTCGTTGCCGAGGCGGCGCGCCGGGTCGCCGGTGCAGGACTCCTGGCTGCCGAGGATGGCGAACTCGACACCGGCGGTGTGCAGCAGCTCGGCGAACGAGCGCGCGACCTTCTTGGCCCGGTCCTCGATGGCGCCGGCGCAGCCGACCCAGTAGAGGTACTCGACCTCGTCCGGGATCCGCTCGCCCTCGTCGAGGATGCGCACCTCGAACGGCAGGCCCTCGGTCCACTCGGTGCGCGAGCGCGGCGAGACGCCCCACGGGTTGCCGTTGTTCTCCAGGTTGCGCAGCATCACGCCGGCCTCGGACGGGAACGCCGACTCGATCATGACCTGGTAGCGGCGCATGTCGACGATGTGGTCGACGTGCTCGATGTCCACCGGGCACTGCTCGACGCAGGCCCCGCAGTTGGTGCACGACCACAGGACGTCGGGGTCGATGACCCCGCCCTCCTCGGCGGTGCCGACGAGCGGGCGGTCCACCTGGGGCTGGCCGGGCTCGGGCACCCGGCCGAACCCGGACTCGGGCACGTGGTGCACGGTGTGCTTGCTGGAGCCGTCCTCGGACGCGCCGGTGGCCGCCTTCGTGGTCTCCTCGCCGCCCTCGCCGTCCTCGGCCTTCTTGGGCGCGAGCAGGTAGGGAGCCTTCGCGAAGAGGTGGTCCCGAAGATCCATGATCAGGAGCTTGGGCGACAGCGGCTTGCCGGTGTTCCAGGCCGGGCACTGGCTCTGGCACCGCCCGCACTCGGTGCAGGTGGAGAAGTCGAGCATGGCCTTCCAGGAGAAGTCCTCGACCTTGCCGACCCCGACGATCGGCTCGTCCTCCTCCATCAGCTTCTCGATGTCGGGCGTGGTGCCCAGCGGGCCGAGCGCGACCGGCTCCCGCTTGAGGATGACGTTGATCGGCGCCAGGCCGATGTGCAGGTGCTTGGAGTAGACCACCAGCACCAGGAAGCCCTGGATGATCGCGATGTTGAGGAGCAGGAACACCGTCTCGATGTGCTCGTTGGTGTGTTCCGAGAAGACATCGAGCGGCAGGCTGACCAGCCAGGACGCGAAGGCCCACTTGGTGTCGCCCTGCGGGTGGGTGCCCGCGTTGAACTGGGCGCCACGGGTGATCAGCAGGGTCACGATGACCAGCGTGATCATCCCGAGGATGACCCAGGCCGGGCCGGTGTGGGAGCCGTAGAACCGGGACTTGCGGTCAAGCCGGGCCGGGGCGTTGCGCAGCCGGATGACGGTGAAGGTGACCAGTCCGGCGAGCACGGCGACGGCGAAGAAGTCCTCGAGGAACCCGATGATCGCCCAGTGCCCGAACAGCGGGATGTGGAAGTCGTGGTCGAACAGGGCCCCGTACGCCTCGACGATCGTCAGGCCGAGGACGGTGAAGCCCCAGAAGGTGAAGAAGTGCGCCAGGCCGGGCACCGACCACTTGAGCAGCTTGCGCTGGCCGCCGACCTCACTGATCTCGGTCCAGATCCGGGTCGGCAGGTCGTCGAGCCGGCCCTGCGCCGGTTGACCGGACCTGATCAGCCTGGTCAGCCAGAAGACGCGGCGGCCGGCCACCGCGAGAGCGATCAGCGTGATCGCTAGACCGATCGCGATTCTCACAGGTCCTCCATCTGAGCTATCCGGCCCGTACTGACCGGTACTGACCGGCGACAACCGGTGCCGTCCGGCGACGCGGCGAGCCTACCCGTACCCGCCGGTAACTTCCTGAGCGCGACGGCCGCCCCGCCCTCGACCGTCGGCGCGGAGCGTTCCGCCGCCACCGCGACCCGCGCGACAGCCGTCGGGCCCACTCCGAAGCGCAAGCCTTCCCGTGACCGTACGACCCGCGACGAGCGGAGTGACCAGAGACACGTCACGATCACCGGACGCACACCTAACCCTCTCCGAAAGTCCCACAACGACACCATCCGGGGTGGCTCTCGGCGGCCATCACTTCTGAATCCCCCGTCCCTGCCCCTGGACACCCCCGACCCTGCCACGACGTGGTCCGAGTGGGGCGGGATCGGGTGGCTATTGGGCCGATCTTGCCCCGGGCACCGGCAGTCCTGCTACTTTGAGTGGCAGACAACCGCCCGAACCACGACTCTCCGCACCGTCCGTTCTCATCTGGCCACCCCACGAGCCCCAGGTGGGACCACATGGTCCAATCACCGGGTGGCACGTGTTGTGGCACTCCGCCGGCCGGCGGCCCGTTGCTCGTGGATCATCCAGAGCACTGATGTCAACTCTTGTGATGACCGCGGGGCCCACCGCACCATGGGTGGGTGGCTCCGTCCGCGCGGTCACGGGATCATGCCGTGGCCGGGTCGGGCTGGAGGTTCAGTCGGCCGGCTACAGCGCTGTCGCGACGACGCCCGGCGCGCTCCGGAGAACGGTCTCCAACCACGTTGACGACCCCTGCGATCCATGGTGGGCACGATGGCGACGAGCACCAGGCCGGCGACGCCCCGGGCCGGGCGGCCCGGGTTCTCCCAGCACACGGAATACCTACGCGCACGCGAGAACCAGGCGATGGTCCGACGCGACCGCCTCGCGCGCGAGGTTCCGCGCGCGGCCATCCGCGCCGCGGTGATCGGCATGGGCCTCGGCCTGGTCATCGGGTTCGGGCTCGGGCTGCCCGGCCTCGGTGTGGCCGTCTTCGTGGTCCTGCTCATCGTCTGGCCCGGGGGCATGGCCGTGGCCGCCTTCGGCGCCTCGCCGGACGTCGAGACCCTGCGTGAGGCGGCCGAGGCCGAGCGCAAGACCGCCCGGGCGATCTCCCGGCTCCGCCGGCACGGCTATGTGATCATGCACGACCGCGCTGTCCCCTACTCGCAGGCCACAATCGGGCACCTGCTGGTCGGCCCCGGCGGCGTCATGATCCTCGGCAGCGACACCAACAAGGGCATCGTCCGCTACACCAAGGGCGGCGCCATGGTGGACGGCGAGTCGCTCAAGCCCGCGATCGACAAGACCTCCTGGCTCGGCGGCGAGGTGCGCAACCAGGTCCGGGCCGCCCTGCCCACCACGAAGATCCCGGTCTACCCGGTCCTCGTGATGGTCGAGGCGAGCGTCCTGTGGAGTGACGGCGCGCTGGACGGCGTCACGATCATCAGCGTCAAGGACATCGTCAAGTACGTCCGGAGCAAGCCCGGGCGGCTCAACCCCGGGCAGGTCGGGCAGGTCGTCGCCGCCGCCCAGCGGCTCTTCCCGCCGTACTCCTCCAACCGGCTCGCCGAGCACGTCGTCGTCGACCGCGACCAGTGGCTCACCCTCATGGACGCCCTGCGCACGATCCGCGAACGCGGCGGTGACGCCTCCGAGATGCTCGAGCGCCTGGCCCAGATCGAAGCCGACCTCGGCCGCCAGGCCGACCTCATCGACCGCGCCGGCATGCCCCTCGCCCGGGCCGGCGAGCCGTCCGACGGCCCGCCGCCCACCTCCGGGGCGGACCCGGCGACCGACGCGATCGGCCTGCTCGACGTGGACGGAACCGGCACCGCCAAGTCCCTGGAGGGCCCGTCCCGAGGCCGCCCCGGCGAGGGCCGGCGCGGCCGCATCCTGGCCGCCGTCCGCCAGCCGCGGAGCAACGAGACCATCAGCACCACGAGCCGGCCCCGTGTCGGCAGGGCCCCGACACCGGAAGGCGAGCCGCACCCCACCCCCGGCGACGACCGTCCCCACCCGCCCTCCGGTTCATAGCCCCGCCCTCCAGGCCGTAGCCCCACCCCCCCACAGGCCATAGCCCACCTGGCCGGGCGAGCCCTGTGCCTTCTCCGGGCCGTAGCCCTGCCCTCCGGGCCGGGGTCGTAGCCCGGTCACCCACCCCCGCTCCGACCGCGGGCCGCGGGTTCGTGCTGAGCGAGTTGTGTCAGCGGCGGATGGAGCCGCTGACACAACTCGCTTCGGCGATCACGCGGCCATCCCGGCCACGGGCGCGGGTCGCTGGCCACGTCTCCGCCACGCTGGCCACACCCAGTCCGGGCCCGGGCGCCGCCGCGGGCCTGGGCCCCGGAGACCCGCCGATCCCAGACGGCCGCCACTCCCGGACACCCGCCACTCCCCAGACGGCCGCGATCGCGGATGGCCGCATCGGCCGGGAAGTCTCGGCGGCGTCGATCTCGCGCCAGGAGTGACACCTCGACCACATAAGGTGATTATTGTGGTGTCCGGGCCTCCCAGTCCGCCCGACGGAGCAATATTGAGTGGACAGGACTCAGGTTCGTCTGGTTATCCTAGGAGCGTTCATCCTGAGTCGACCGTACTCAAGTCGGTTCCGGGCGCAGGCGCGGGCGACCGGAGCCGGGTAGAGACGCCACACAGCCACACAGATCCACAGCGAGACGGCCACCCAGCCACACGGCCGGCCACACAGCCACAGCCGCGCACACGACCGACGCTTCGGCGCAGGACGCAGTCCGGGGCTCACACCAACTAGGGCGTCCCGCCGGTCTCCACCAGGCGGGCCAGCATGATCGAGAGGCATACAGACATGGCACGAGCGGTCGGTATCGACCTCGGCACCACGAACTCCGTCGTGAGCGTGCTCGAGGGTGGAGAGCCCACGGTGATCGCCAATGCCGAGGGTTCCCGGACGACTCCGTCAGTCGTGGCCTTCGCGAAGAACGGCGAGGTGCTCGTCGGCGAGGTCGCCAAGCGGCAGGCCGTGACGAACGTCGAGCGGACCATTCGGTCGGTCAAGCGGCACATGGGCACCGACTGGAAGATGAAGGTGGACTCCAAGGAGTTCACCCCCCAGGAGATCAGCGCCCGCATCCTGCAGAAGCTCAAGCGGGACGCCGAGGCCTACCTGGGTGAGTCGGTGTCCGACGCCGTCATCACCGTCCCGGCGTACTTCGACGACGCCCAGCGGCAGGCGACCACGGAGGCCGGCACCATCGCCGGTCTGAACGTCCTGCGCATCGTCAACGAGCCCACCGCGGCGGCGCTGGCCTACGGACTGGACAAGGGCGAGAAGGAGCAGACCATCCTGGTCTTCGACCTCGGTGGCGGCACGTTCGACGTGTCCCTGCTCGAGATCGGCGACGGCGTGGTCGAGGTCAAGTCGACCTCCGGCGACACCCAGCTCGGTGGTGACGACTGGGACCAGCGCATCACCGACCACCTGATCAAGACCTTCAACGGCCAGCACGGTGTCGACCTCGGCAAGGACAAGATGGCGCTGCAGCGCCTGCGTGAGGCCGCCGAGAAGGCCAAGATCGAGCTGTCGCAGTCCACCCAGACCTCGATCAACCTGCCGTACATCACCGCGTCGGCCGAGGGCCCGCTGCACCTGGACGTCTCGCTGTCCCGGGCGGAGCTCCAGCGGATGACGCAGGACCTGATCGACCGCTGCAAGGGCCCGTTCCAGCAGGCCGTCAAGGACGCCGGCATCAAGATCAGCGACGTCGACCACGTCGTGCTCGTCGGTGGTTCGACCCGGATGCCCGCCGTCGTGGACCTCGTCCGCGAGCTGACCGGCGGCAAGGAGCCGAACAAGGGCGTCAACCCGGACGAGGTCGTCGCGGTCGGCGCCTCCCTGCAGGCCGGTGTCCTCAAGGGTGAGGTCAAGGACGTCCTGCTGCTCGACGTCACGCCGCTGTCCCTGGGTATCGAGACCAAGGGCGGCATCATGACCAAGCTGATCGAGCGGAACACGACGATCCCGACGAAGCGCTCGGAGATCTTCACCACCGCCGAGGACAGCCAGCCCTCAGTGCAGATCCAGGTCTTCCAGGGCGAGCGCGAGATGGCGGCCTACAACAAGAAGCTCGGCATGTTCGAGCTGACCGGCCTGCCGCCGGCCCCCCGCGGCATGCCGCAGATCGAGGTCACCTTCGACATCGACGCCAACGGCATCGTGCACGTGTCCGCGAAGGACCTGGGCACCGGCAAGGAGCAGTCGATGACGATCACCGGCGGCTCGGCGCTGCCGAAGGACGACATCAACCGCATGGTGCAGGACGCCGAGCAGTACGCCGAGGAGGACCGCCAGCGCCGCGAGGAGGCCGAGACCCGCAACCGCGCCGAGTCCCTCGTGTACTCGACGGAGCGGTTCCTGGCCGAGAACGGCGACAAGATCGAGGCCGGCGTGAAGTCCGACGTCGAGGAGAAGCTCAGCACGCTGCGCGGCGCGGTCGGCGGCACGGACATCGCCGCGATCCGCGAGGCGGCGGACGATCTGACCAAGGCCAGCCAGGCCATGGGCGAGTCGATGTACGCCCAGGCCGCGGGCGCGCAGGGCGCTCCGGGCGCGCCCGGAGCCGGGGCGGGCCAGGCCGACGACGACGTGGTGGACGCCGAGATCGTCGACGAGGAGGACAAGAAGTGACCTCTGCCCACGGCGAGCACCGGCTGAACGACAGCCGGGCCGGCGGGGACGGCGGCCCGGAGGAGCCCATCGTCAAGGACAGGCGGCGCATCGACCCGGAGACCGGCCAGGTCCGTGGGGGCGCCGCCGGCGCGGCCGCCCCCGGCTCCGAGTCCCCGGCGTCGGCCGGGGCCGACGCCGACTCCGAGCTGGTCGCGTCGCTGCGCGGCCAGCTGGGCGAGCGGACCGCCGACCTGCAACGACTCAAGGCCGAGTTCGACAACTACCGCCGGCGCGCCGCGCGCGAGCGCGACGCCGCCGGCGACCAGGCCGTCTCCAAGCTGCTCGGCGGGCTGCTCGGGGTGCTCGACGACATCGGCCGCGCCCGCGACCACGGTGATCTCGAGGGGCCGTTCAAGGCCATCGCCGAGTCGCTGGAGACCGCGCTCGAGGCCACGGGTCTGGAGCGGTTCGGCACGCCGGGCGAGGTGTTCGACCCGCACCTGCACCACGCCCTGATGCACTCGTACCGGTCGGACGTCGCCGAGACGACCTGTGTGGAGATCTTCCGGGCGGGTTACCGCCGGGGGGACTTCGTGCTCCGGGCCGCGCAGGTCGCGGTCGCGGAACCGTCCGACGACGGCGGTGACCAGCCGTACGACGACGGGCCGGGCGAGGGCATCTCGGATCGGGTGACCGAGGTCGGCCTCGGTGGCGGGCATGACGCCGCCGAGGGTCAGCCGGCCGCCGGCGCGTCTCCCGGAAGGGAGAACGCTCCCCTGCCGGACGACACCGGCAGCGTTCCGGGTCCGGACCGCGGGGGACCGACCGTCAGCGCCGACTGAAGAGATGGCCTACTGAACCATGCCGATGGACCGTTCGCGTGCCTCCCGCCCGGTGCTCCGCGCCGGGCGGGACGGCTCGTTCCGACCTGACCGGCGGCCGGCTGGCCCTCGGCGCCCGGATGCTCCCGATGCCCGCGCGCCGGGCTCTTTCATGACGGAAGGAGGGGCGCCGTGAGTGTTCGCGACATGGTTGAGAAGGACTACTACGCCGCTCTCGGTGTCCCCAAGGACGCGTCCGCGGCCGACATCAAGAAGGCGTACCGCAAGCTCGCCCGGGAGCTGCACCCGGACAAGAACCCCGGGGACGTGAAGGCGGAGGCACGCTTCAAGGAGGTGTCCGAGGCCTACGACGTCCTCTCCGACGAGAACCGGCGCCGGGAGTACGACGAGGCCCGGGCGCTGTTCGCCTCCGGCGCCTACCCGGGTGGCGGTGGGCGCGGCGGCGGCATGGGCGGGTTCGGGGCGCCGGGCGGCTACGGCCCGGGCGCCGGCAACCTGAACCTCGACGACCTGCTCAACGGCAACGGCGGCGGCGGGCTCGGCGGGATCTTCGACAACCTCTTCCAGCGGTCACCGACCGGGCGCGCCCCGCGCCGCGGCACGGACATCGCGGCGGAGGTGACCATCTCGTTCGAGAAGTCGCTGACCGGCCTGGAGGCGACCGTACGGCTGCCCGGGGCCGCCACCTGCGCCACCTGCGTCGGCATCGGGGCCCGCCCGGGGACGTCCCCCCGGACGTGCCCGACCTGCCGGGGCCTCGGTGTGATCTCCCGGTCGCAGGGCGGTTTCGCGCTGTCCGAGCCGTGCCGGGACTGCCTGGGCAAGGGCAGCCTGATCGACCACCCCTGCCCCGACTGCCACGGTACCGGCCGGCGTGAGCGCGAGCAGCGCATCCGCATCCCGGCCGGGGTCAGCGACGGCCAGCGCCTGCGGGTGCGCGGCCGCGGCTCGCCCGGCGAGCGCGGTGGCGCGGCCGGTGACCTGGAGGTCACCGTGCACGTGCAGAGCCATCCCGTGTTCGGGCGGGAGGGCCACAACCTGACGATCAACCTGCCGGTGACGATCACCGAGGCGGCCCTGGGCGCCTCGGTGAAGGTACCGACGGTCGACGGCACCCCGCTGACGGTCAAGGTCCCGGCCGGTACGTCCAGCGGACGGCGGTTGCGGGCCCGCAACCGGGGTGTCCCGCGCCCCGGCGGGGAGAACGGTGACCTCATCGTGACCCTCGAGGTGACCGTGCCCAAGCCGTCCGAGCTCTCGCCGAAGGCGCGCACCGCGCTCCAGGAGTTCGCGCGGGCGCATCCGGAGGACCCTCGTGAATCCCTGATAGCCCAGATGGAGGGACGGGCATGAACGCGCGTCCGAACCGTACGTCCGATCCGCCGCGCGCCGCGGGTGCCGCGGGTGCCCGTGCCGCGGCGGGGGCAGCCGGGCCGGCGGTGGGCGGGGGCGGCCCCGCCGGCATGGCGCCGCCGTCTCCCGGCCGGAGCGGCCCGATGAACGGGAGCGGCGTGGGGAACGACCCCGGCGCCACCTACTACCAGCCGCCCGGCCCCGCCGCCGGTCCGGCGCACGACGACGACGCGCCGGTCTACGTGATCTCGATCGCGGCGCAGCTCGCCGGGATGCATCCCCAGACACTGCGGTCGTACGACCGGCTCGGGCTGGTGACCCCCGGCCGCACGGCGGGTCGCGGCCGCCGCTACTCCGCCCGGGACGTCGCCCTGCTGCGCGAGGTTCAGCGCCTCTCCCAGGAGGAGGGCGTCAACCTCGAGGGCATCCGGCAGATCCTGCACCTCGGCGCCCAGGTGGTCGCGCTGCAGGCGCAGGTCCGTCAGCTGGCGGAGCAGCTCGCCGAGGCCCGGGCCGACGCGGACCGCCGGGTGGCCGAGGCCCACGCCAGCCACCGGCGCGACCTCGTCCCCATCGAGCGGGGCGCGGTCGTCGTCTGGCGACCGGGCCATCGCCGCTGACCCCTGCCCGACATGTCCAGCAAGTTGAGTGGGAATGACTCAGGTATGCTGAGTGTCGTACCTGGTGGACGCGGTTCCGCACGAGATCAGGCAGCGCAGTCTCAGGCAGCGCGGCGGGATCAGACAGCGCGGCGGGATCAGACAGCGCGGGACCGCGTGGCCGAAGGCCGTACGACATCGGATCGCCTCGAGACACAGGGATCGCCATGAACGCTGACCGTCTCACCGCCCGCTCGCAGGAGGCGCTGTCCTCCGCGATCAGCCGTGCCACCGGCGACGGATCGCCGCTCGTCGACCCACTGCACCTGCTGACCGCCCTGCTCGAGGCGCCCGACGGTGTCGGCGCCGCCCTGCTGGAGGCCGTCGGCGCCCCGGCGGCGGACATCCGCTCCCGGGCCGAGGCCGCGGTGGGCCGGCTCCCCCGCGCCGCCGGGGCCAACGTGGCGCCGCCGCAGCTGTCCCGGCAGCTCGTCGCCGTCCTGAACAACGCCGAGCGCCAGGCCGCCCGGCTCGGCGACGAGTACACCTCGGTCGAGCACCTGGTCGTGGCGCTCGCCGAGGAGGGCGGGGAGGCCGCCCGTGTCCTCGCCGGGGCGGGCGCGACCCCGGACGCCCTGCGCGGCGCGTTCGACCGCGTCCGCGGTGGCGCCCGCCGCGTCACCAGCCGGGATCCGGAGGGCGCCTACCGGGCGCTCGAGAAGTACTCCATCGATCTCACCGCCCGCGCCCGCGACGGCAAGCTCGACCCGGTGATCGGCCGCGACACCGAGATCCGCCGGGTCGTGCAGGTGCTCTCCCGGCGGACGAAGAACAACCCCGTCCTGATCGGGGAGCCCGGCGTCGGCAAGACGGCGATCGTCGAGGGGCTCGCGCTGCGGGTGGCCGCGGGCGACGTCCCGGAGTCGCTGCGCGGGCGGCGCATCGTCTCGCTCGACCTCGGCTCGATGGTCGCGGGCTCGAAGCTGCGCGGCGAGTTCGAGGAGCGGCTGACCTCGGTGCTCACCGAGATCCGCGAGGCCGAGGGCCAGATCATCACCTTCATCGACGAGCTGCACACCGTCGTCGGCGCCGGCGCGGCCGAGGGCGCGATGGACGCCGGCAACATGCTCAAGCCGATGCTGGCCCGCGGCGAGCTGCGCATGATCGGCGCGACGACGCTCGACGAGTACCGCACCCGGATCGAGAAGGACCCGGCGCTGGAGCGCCGCTTCCAGCCGGTCATGGTCGGGGAGCCGTCCGTGGAGGACACGATCGGCATCCTGCGTGGGCTCAAGGAGCGTTACGAGGTCCACCACGGGGTGCGGATCACCGACTCGGCGTTGGTGGCCGCGGCCACCCTGTCCGACCGGTACGTCACCGCCCGGTTCCTGCCCGACAAGGCGATCGATCTGGTGGACGAGGCGGCGTCCCGGCTGCGGATGGAGATCGACAGCCGGCCGGTCGCCGTCGACGAGCTCGAGCGGGCCGTGCGCCGCCTCGAGATCGAGGACATGGCCCTGTCGAAGGAGAACGACGACGCCTCCCGCGAGCGGCGCGGTCGGCTGCAGCGCGAGCTGGCGGAGAAGCGCGAGGAGCTCTCCGCGCTGACCGCGCGGTGGCAGCGGGAGAAGAACTCCATCTCCGAGGTCCAGAAGATCAAGGAAGAGCTGGAGAACGCGCGCCGCGCCGCCGAGATGGCCGAGCGCGACCTCGACCTGGCCAAGGCCGGTGAGCTGCGGTACGGCACGATCCCGACGCTGGAGAAGCGGCTGGCCGAGGCGACCGGCGCGCTCGCCGGCTCGGACTCGCCCGGCGGGGCGATGCTCAGTGAGGAGGTCGGCCCCGACGACGTCGCCGAGGTCGTCGCCTCGTGGACGGGCATCCCCGCCGGCCGCATGCTCGAGGGCGAGACGAGCAAGCTGCTGCGCATGGAGGCGGAGCTGCACCGCCGGGTGATCGGCCAGGACGACGCGGTGCGCACCGTGGCGGACGCCGTCCGCCGCGCGCGGGCCGGCATCGCCGACCCGGACCGGCCGACCGGGTCGTTCCTGTTCCTCGGGCCGACGGGTGTCGGCAAGACGGAGCTGGCCAAGGCGCTCGCCGACTTCCTGTTCGACGACGAGCGGGCGGTCGTGCGCATCGACATGAGCGAGTACGCCGAGAAGCACTCGGTGGCGCGGCTGATCGGCGCGCCCCCCGGCTACGTCGGGTTCGAGTCCGGCGGCCAGCTCACCGAGGCGATCCGGCGCCGCCCGTACAACGTGATCCTGCTCGACGAGGTCGAGAAGGCGCACCCGGACGTCTTCGACGTGCTGCTCGCCGTCCTCGACGACGGCCGGCTGACCGACGGCCAGGGCCGCACGGTCGACTTCCGGAACACCATCCTGATCCTGACCTCGAACCTGGGGTCGGCCTACATCGCCGACCCGACGCTGCCCCCGCAGGTCCGCCACGATTCGGTGATGGTCGCCGTGCGCGACGCCTTCAAGCCGGAGTTCCTGAACCGGCTCGACGACGTGCTCGTCTTCGAACAGCTCGGCCGGGGCGACCTGACGAAGATCGTCGACATCCAGCTCGACCGGCTGCGCAAGCGGCTGGCCGACCGCCGGATCACCCTCGAGGTGACCGACGGCGCCAAGGTCTGGCTCGCGGACGCCGGCTTCGACCCGGTGTACGGGGCACGGCCGCTGCGCCGCCTGGTGCAGACCGCGATCGGCGACCAGCTCGCCCGCGAGCTGCTGGCCGGCCAGATCAGGGACGGCGACGAGGTCGTGGTCGACGTGGACGGGCAGCGTTCGGCGTTGAGCGTCCACTCCGCGGCCCGCGCCCAGGCGATCTGAGCGGAAGCGGGGCCGGGACAGCCGGCCAGCCGGGGCCGACCAGCCCCGGCTGGTCGGCCGCCCCCGCCCCCCGCCCCCCGCGCCGGTGCGGGTGCGGGTGCGGGTGCGGGGGGCGGGAGCCGTCACTGGGCGGCGATCTTGCTTTCCACCTGGGCGGTCAGCATGGCGAGCAGCGCCGGATCCGCCGGTTCGAACGGCGTGACCAGGGTGATCGCCCCCTCCACCCGGCCGGTGAAAATCATGACCAGGTCGACGTAGGTGCGGAAGCTCTGCTGCTGCGCGGTGACGAGGTCGATGGTGACCGTGATCCGGCCGGTCGCCCCGGGCGGCGGCGGCACCGTCTCCGTGCCGATCAGGGTGGCCCCGAGCTCGTCGGAGTCGAGCTCGTCGACGAGGGCCCGCCCGTAGCACCCGGCGAAGCGGTCGAGTCTGACGATCTCCCGGTGCCCCGCGACGGTCGCGGTGTCCGCGTAGACCGACGCGAACGAGCGGAGATCCGCCCCGCTGGTGTCGTGGGTGAAGACGGGGCCGTCGGCGTCGCCGGTCGACACGGCGCCGATCTGCGCCTCGGTCGCCCCGGCGCACGTCGCCACCGCACCATCGAAGATCGACGATGGTGCGCTGGTGGCCGAGTCGGGTCCGCTCGCCGGCCGCGGCGGGTCCTCGCTGAAGCCCGCGGTCTCCGGACCGGCGGTGAGCACGAAGTCCGCCGCCGTCAGCGGCGTCGGCGCGGGGGGCGGCGTCCGCCGGCCGCCGGTGCCGTTCGTGCCGTTCGTGCCGCCCCGGTTGACGTCCTCCACACCGATGTCGACCTCGGTCGAGTCGTTACGCCGATCCGCCCCACGGGCCCGGGTGGAGCTCCCGCCGGTACAGGCGGTCGCGACGACGAGCAGCGCCAGCAGGCCGACGCCGGCTCGCAGCGCCGTCGACATCCCGGGAATCGACGGCCGCCGGCCGGAGGCTCCCGCACGCGGTATTTCCGTTGATTTAATCGCTCTCACGACGAGAAGGGTACGTCCGGTCATCGCCGTGGATAACCTTTTAAGACTGTCCATCAAGCGACAAGAAACCCGTGGCTGATTGTCCAGGCAGATCTATCCGTATACAGAGTTTCGTATCGTCCACCGTTGATATCCACCGCGGCGATCCCCCGGGGAGACGCGGGGGATCCTCGGGGACGCGGGCGGGGGCCATCGGGCACCGCCCGGTCGGTGGTCCGCGGCACGACGCCTAGAGTTGACAGATGATCTCACCCGGTCCGGGCCTGGCCGTCTCCGCCGAGGTCTCGGCGGCGCTGACCACCGGTCGGCCGGTGGTCGCCCTGGAGTCGACGCTGATCGCCCACGGCCTGCCACGCCCCCGCAACCGCGCGGTGGCCCTGGAACTGGAGGGGATGCTGCGCGAACGCGGCGTCACCCCCGCGACGGTCGCGGTGATCGACGGCGTGCCCACCATCGGCCTGGACGACGCCACGCTGGGCCGCGTCGCCGACGACCCGGCGGTGGCCAAGGCGTCCGTGCGCGACCTGCCCGCCGCCGCCGCGCTGCGGCGCACCTGCGCCACCACGGTCGCGTCCACGTCGGTGCTGGCCGCTCGGGCCGGGATCCGGGTATTCGCGACCGGCGGGCTCGGCGGCGTGCATCGCGGGGCGGGCGAGTCCTTCGACGAGTCCGCCGACCTGCCGACACTGGCCGGCACCCCGATCACCGTCGTCAGCGCGGGCGTCAAGTCGATCCTGGACGTCGGCGCGACCCTCGAGCGGATGGAGACCCTCGGGATCACGCTGCTGGGCTGGCGAACGTCGGAGTTCCCGGGTTTCTACCTGCCGGGCTCCGGCCACCGCCTGGACTGGCGGGTGGACGACGCCCGGCAGGTGGCCGGGGCCATGGCGGCCCGCGACCGCCTCGGGCTGACGTCCGCGATCGTGGTCGCGAACCCGGTGCCGCACGAGCGGGCGCTCGACCCGGGCCTGCACGACCGGGTGCTCGCCGAGGCGCTGCGCCGCGCCGCGGCGGGCGGGCTGCGCGGGAAGGCCGTCACTCCTTTCCTGCTGGAGACCTTCCACGCCGAGACCGCGGGCGCGAGCCTCGAGGTGAATATCGCCGTAGTACGGAGCAATGTCTCGGTCGCGGCCGAGATCGCAATCGCCTGGGCCGCCGCCTGACCACCCGGGCCAGCCGTGCGCCTACTGGTTCTGGAGCTTTCCGGAAATCTGGTCGGTGATGCGCTGCAGGTGGTCCCCCGACGGGGCGTTGTCGACGTTCGAGTAGTTCACGATCACCTCGACCTGCCCCTCGAAGAAGAACACGTTGTCCAACACCAGGCCGACGGTCTCGCCGCCAGCCGTCACGCCCATGGAGATGCGTAGCAGAGCGTTCGCGCCCGCGGGCGGGGGCGGCGACTCGGCGGCGACGATCTCGACCTTGGCCCCGCTGCCGGAGTCGGCGTCGAACTCGGCCTGTATCGCCCGGCCGAAGCATTCGGCGAAGCGCGGATTCTTCAGGATCTCCAGGTCGGAGGCGACCTTCGCCTCGGACACGATCTCCGCCGAGGACGAGATCGTCACGAGCTCGTCGACGTCGTTGGTGAAGTCCGGGCCGTCGGCGGTGTCCAGATGCTCGTCGCTGAACTGCTCGGCGGGCACTCCGAGGCACTGCGCCACCTGGACCATGGTCAGGTCGTCGGAGTTCGACTCCGGGTCCGCGGGAGAGGCGGTGAACCCGGCCGTGACGGCGCCCTCGGTGAGCACGTAGTCCTCGGCCCGCAGCGCGGGCCCGGCCGAGGTCCGGGACACCACGGGGGCCTGGGACGGGCCGGGCGGCGCGGAGGTCACCGCGGGCACGATGCCCGCCGTGCCGTCCCCGCCGCTCTGGCACGAGGCCACGACCAGCGCGACGGCGGCCAGCGCCAGCCCCCCGCGGCCGGCGGTCGCCGGTCCGCTCCGCCACGTGCGCGAGCGCACCGCCCGGGTCCCCCGCACCCGCTCCGACCGCTCCGACCGCTCCGATCCCGAATTCCGCACGTCCATCGTCGAACCCCCAAGAATGGCGGCCCGAATCGAAAAGTCGGACCGTTAATTCCGCGTCATTGCGGCTGCACACCGCATTGGCGGTCCCGTCAACGATGCCGCATAAATGCGACTGCGGACACCATGATTTCTGTCGTCGTGGGGACAGCCGGCGGCCGGCCGGGAGCTTGGTACCCCCCTTGACATCGCCCGGCCTTCCCGTCGTTCGCGCCACAGCAATCGTTCGCGGCCCGGCGACGACGACACACGACCAGTCGGGCATGCGATTGATCGGACACGGAGCGTTCCATCGGCAGGTGACAGGTGGTTCACGTCGCGCTGGGGTGGGCACCCGACGCTCCGAGCTGGCAGCATCGGAGAGGACACCGGTGGGAGACGGGAGGAGGGCACGCCTGATGGGCCTGCCTCGTTCCGGCGCCGCACTCCGCACGCGGCGGTTCCGCTGGGCGGTCGTCCTGGTGTGGCTGCTGATCGGCGTCGCCATCAGCCCACTCGCGCTCATGCTCACCGACGCCGAGACCAACGACGCCGCCGCCTTCCTCCCCGAGGACGCCGAGTCGACCCGTCTGCTCGAGGCCCAGCGCCGGCTCCCCGGTGGCGACGCCGTGCCGGCGGTGGTCGTCCTGGCCCGCGACAGCGGCCTGACCAGCGAAGATCTGAACGTCGCGACGACGTTGCGCACCGAGCTCGCCGATTTCGCGACGACGACGATCCCGCAGATCATCCCCGCCCCGGATCACCGTGCGGTACTCATCACCATCCCGATGCCGCAGACCACGGACGCCGACCGGTTCACCTCCGACGTCGCCCGCATGCGGACGATCGCCAGACACGCCGCCGCCGCGGAACCCGGCCTGGATTCCGCGGTGACCGGGCCCGCGGGTCTGGTCTCCGACACCTACGACGTGTTCGTGAAGATCGAGGGTGCGCTGCTGATCGTGACCGCGTCGATCGTGGCCGTGATCCTGCTCGTGGTCTACCGAAGTCCGTTCCTGTGGGTCGTGCCGCTGCTGTCCGTCGGCATCGCCGACCAGACCGCGGCCGGTCTGATCTACCTGCTCGCCGAGCACGCCGGGCTCACGGTGAACGGCCAGAGTGCCGGCATGCTGCGGGTGCTCGTCTTCGGCGCCGGCACCGACTACGCCCTGCTGCTCATCTCCCGCTACCGCGAGGAGCTGACCCGGCAAGCCGAGCCGGCCGCGGCGATGCTGGTCGCGCTGCGCCGCGCCGGACCGGCGATCCTGGCCTCGGCGGGCACAGTGATCATCGGCATGCTGTGCCTGCTGCTGGGCGAGCTGAACTCACACCGCGGGCTGGGCCCGGTCTGCGCGATCGGGATCGCGGTCGCGCTGGTCACCATGCTCACGCTGCTGCCGGCGGCGATGGTGGTCGGCGGGCGGCGGCTGTTCTGGCCGTTCGTGCCGCGCCTGAGCCAGCCGGATCTGAACCAATCCGATCCGAACCAGCCGGATCTGGACCAGCCGGATCTGGACCAACCGGAGCGGTCGGTGGAGACCGGCGCGTGGGCGCGCGTCGGCGCCGTGATCGGGCGACGCCCGCGGACGGTCTGGGTCACCACCGCGGCCGTGCTGGGCGCACTCGTCCTCGGCATGCTCGTCCTGCCCGGTGTCCTGCGCCAGGACCAGGCCTTCCGCGACGACGTCGAGTCGGTCCAGGGTCAGCACCTGGCCGAACGGAGCTTCCCACCGGGTGTCACCGCGCCCACGTTCGTGGTGGCGGACAGCGCGCGCGCCGACGCCGTCGCCGAGACGGTCCGCGCGACCCCCGGCGTGGCCGCGGCGGTGGAGAGCGGGCGGACTGCCGAGCTCGTCCAGTTCCTGGTCGTGCTCGACGCGCCGCCGGACAGCCCCGAGTCGTTCCGGGCGGTGCAGCGGCTGCGCACGGCCGTGCACGCGCTGCCCGGGGCCGACGCGCTCGTGGGCGGCAACACCGCCGTCAACCTGGACGTCCGGGACGCGGCCGTGCGGGACCGCGAGCTGATCATCCCGGTCGTGCTCATCGTGGTACTGCTCATCCTCGGGCTGCTGCTGCGTTCCGTCGTGGCGCCACTGCTGCTCATGGGCACGGTCGTGCTGTCGTTCTTCGCCGCGCTCGGCGCGAGCGCGCTGGTCTACCGCTACGTCTTCGACTTCCCCGGCATCGATCCGGCGCTCCCGCTGATCGGCTTCATCTTCCTGGTCGCGCTCGGCGTCGACTACAACATCTTCCTGATGACCCGGGTGAAGGAGGAGACCGAGCACCTCGGGCACGCCGCCGGTATCCGCCGCGGCCTCGCGGTGACCGGCGGGGTCATCACCTCAGCCGGGGTCGTGCTCGCCGCCACGTTCGCCGTTCTGATCATCTTCCCACTGGTGCAACTGGCCGAGACCGGTTTCCTGGTCGCGTTCGGGGTCCTGCTCGACACGCTCGTGGTCCGCTCGGTTCTCGTGCCGGCGCTCGCGCTGGACGTCGGCCCCGTGGTGTGGTGGCCCAGCCGCCCGGAACGCGCCCACCCCGCCAGCCCGCTCGCCGACCCGCTCTCCGACCACGAGGCACCTGGTCTTCCCCTGAGCGCGATGGAGCCCGCGGCCGCGGCCCTCGAGAGCTCCGAGGCAGAAGCCGGGGAAGAGACCGACACCCGCCCGGCGGACGAGGCCGCCGCGAGCCGGCAGGCCACGAACCGATAACCAGGCCGCCACCGCCCACGGGGTGGCACGGTCGGGACGGCACGGTCGGGACGGCACGGTCGGGACGGCACAGCCGCCCGGTGGTGGTTCCGCCGTGGTCGTCACGCCGCGAAACGGCTCAGTGTGCCACGCGCAAGACCTTATGGTTGCCAGATGCACACAGCTCCGGCCGATACCCCTGGCCCGGGGTGGAGCTCCCATTCCTGGCGGATCGACCCCGGCGGCTGGCGGGGGCTGTCACCGCAGCTGCGCCGCCTGCGCCGCCTGCTGCTGCTGGTCGGTGCCGTCCCGGTGATCGGGCTGGCCAGCCTGATCGGCGGGGCGTTCCTGGGGCTGCCGGGGCTTGTCGTCGGGGTCGTGCCGACCGCGGCCACCGTGTGGGGCTGGCGCTCGATCGGCCGGGCCTGGAGCGCCTGGCGCTATGCCGAGCGCGAGGACGATCTCCTGATCAGCCACGGGACCTTCGTCCGCAGGCTGGTGGTCGTCCCCTACGGCCGCATGCAGCTGGTGGACGTCACCGCCGGCCCGCTGGCGCAGCGGTTCGGCATCGCGCAGGTCCGGCTGCACACCGCCGCGGCCACCACGGACGCCGTGATCCCCGGGCTGTCACCGCGCGAGGCGGCCCGGCTGCGGGATTCGCTGACCGAGCGCGGCGAGGCCCAGGCGGCCGTCCTTTGACCAGGAACGTCCGGTGAGCGGGAGTGTCCGGTGAGCGGGGCGGGGCCGGACGGCCGAGCGGGGCCGGACGACGCGGTGGAGCCGGACGACGGCTACCACCATCTCCATCCGCTCACGCCGCTGCTGCGCGGCTGGCTGCTGGTGGCGGCGGTCGCCGTCAGCATCCTGAAGAACTTCGCCGAGGAGCTGACGGTTCGCAGCGTCACCCTCACCCTCTCCGCGCTGCTGCCGACGGCCTCGGCCTACGGCTACTGCGCCTGGCGGTTCACCCGCTACCGGGTCGAAGCCGAGGACCTGCGGCTGGAGACCGGCCTGCTGATCAAGCGTATCCGGCACGTCCGACTCGACCGCATCCAGTCGGTGGACGTCGCCCAGCCTTTGATCGCCCGGGTGACCGGGCTCGCCGTGCTGCGGCTGGACCTCGCCGGCACCCACGACGGGGACGCGGAGGAATCCGGCACCAGCCTCAGCTACCTCTCGCTCGAACACGCGAGGCTGCTGCGGGCGGAGCTGCTCGCCCGCGCCGCCGGTGTGGCACCCGGAGCCGGGGAGGCGCCCGAGCGCCCGCTCGTGTACGTCCCGCCGCTGCGCCTGGCCGGCGCGATCGCTCTCTCCCCCGCACCGTGGCTGGCGCTCGGCGCGGCCTTCATCCTGGTCACCCCGGCGTTGCTGACCGGTACCTTCGCCGGGTTCATCGCGGTCGCGCCCGCGCTGGTCGGAGTGTGGCGGACGACCCTGGACCGCTTCGCGACCAACTTCCGGTTCACGGTGTCGGAGTCGCCGGACGGCCTGCGCATCCGCAGCGGGCTGCTCGACCGCGCCCATCACACCGTCCCGCACGGCCGGGTCCAGGCGGTGAGCCTGCGCGGCTCACCGCTGTGGCGCTGGCTCGGCTGGGTGGAGCTCCAGATCAACGTCGCCGGGGACGCCCGGAGCATGCTGCTGCCCGTCGCCCCGCGCGGGCAGGCCGTGAGCGTGATCGAACGGCTCCTGCCGGCCGTCGACGTCGACGACGTGGCGCTGCTGCGCCCGCCGGGCCGGGCCCGGCTGATCGCGCCCGTCCGGTGGCGCCGGATGCGCTGCGGCGCGGACGACCGCGTGTTCGTCGTCCGCGGCGGAGTGCTGTGGCAGCGGACCGACATCATCCCGCACGGCAAGGTACAGAGCATCCGGCTCGTGCAGCACCCGGTTCATCGCCTGCTGCGCCTGGCGGACGTCCACCTCGACTGCGCGGGCGGGCCGGTGCGGATCCACGCCCGGCTGCTGGACGTCCGCCAGGCGCACGCGATCGTGGCCGCGCAGGCCGAACGCTCCCGGCTCAGTCGGGTCACCGCCGTGCCGATCCCGACCGGCTCGCCGGCCTGGACGCCGCTGCGCCCGTTGTCCGGGGCGCGTGACCTGCCCGAAGCTCGCGACCTACCCCGAGTGCACGGCCTGCCCGGGGCACGCGACCCTGACGCGGTGCACTGAGCCCAGGACCGGGCGCCCCGGCCGGGTGCCCGGCCGAGCGAGCGGGCGGGCCGGCGTCAGCCGAAGGTCGGGAACTCCGGGCCGAAGACGGTGCCCCACAGGCTCACGGCCTCCTCGTGGTCCCCGGCGCGCTCGGCCGCGACCGCCTTGGCCGAGTAGACACGCGCCTGGCGGACGACGGCGCCAAGATCTTCGAGGTCGTCCCGGCGAAGGTAACTGGACAGGTCACCGCGGATGTCGGACGGATCGCCGACGGCGAGGCCGACCTCGTCCATGTACCGGAACACCTCGGCGAGGCCCTGGCGCGTGTTGAGCCCGCGGCCCGCGAGCACCTGCCCGGCGAGCGCCTCGATGTGGAACGAGCGCAGGTGGCTGCCGCACACCCGGTTCCAGGCCTTGAGCAGCCGGACCGCCGAGATCACCCGGGGGCCGAGGTCCATCGTCCAGCTCGCGTGCCGCTCCGGGCGGGTCGGCAGCCAGCCGCCCACCCGGTCCGGGATGACGTAGCCGGCGCGGGGGTGGTCGAAGGCCGGCACGAGGTGGACGTCCGGCGCGGCGTCGTAGACGATGCGCAGCGCCTGGCCGCGGGTGCCGATCGTCTGCACCCGGTCGCCGCCGATGGCGTTGCGGACGCAGACGAGCAGGTCGCGGGAATCCCACCGGAAGCGCTTCCACGCGCTGTTCGCCGCGCTGAAGACCACGAAGATGTCCACCTCGTCGAGGGGACGGATCATCGTGTCACGCCCGGCGGACCCGATCGTGGCCACGCCCACCAGGGGCAGCGCGCAGCGCGGCGGGAAGATCGACCGCAGCGCCCGCTCCGCCTCGGCCCGCCGGTCGTCGATCACCGCGCGGTCGTCGTCGCCGAGTCGGACCAGGTCGTCCAGCTTGGCGAAGGCGCGGGCGGTCGTGCCGACCAGCAGCGGACCGGTCATCGGACCGGTCATCGGGTTGATCGGGGACGCACCGGTCACCGCGGGCCCGGGCGGCGGTGCCATCGCCTGCTCGCTTGCGGGGAACAGCGTGTTCGGCTCCCCCGGCGCGGACCCGGCCGGCCGCCGCCAGTGCGGCGGAATGATCAGATGGTCGTACGTGACCTCACTCGACCGTGTTCCGGTGGGAACTTCCCGACGGGCATCCACGCTCATCGTGCAGACCTCCCAGGGCGCAGGTGACGCCGAACGTGCGGGCTCCCTCCCCATTGCGACGCGCCGCCCGCGGCCCGTCGCAGATGCCCTCGCCGGGCCGGGCTCACCGGCTACCGGTTGCGACATCGGTTCCTATGGTGCCCCAGGACGTCACGATCTGAACAGGGGGCCGGAGTGTCGGCGTGTCCGGCCCGGCCGCGCCGTCTCACCGAACCATGAAAAACCCGTGTCGGATAGCCGACACCCCGGCCTCGGGGGGTCCTCAGGAATACCACCCTCAGGCGGTGAGGAGAAGAGGGTGACCTGGGCCGATGGCACATTCGGGCGATCGGCCGCTGGACAGCGGGCGCCTGGAGCGTCCGCGCCCGGGGCCGGGCCACCGGCTCGCGGCGCGGCACGGGCCGACGTTCGGGCCACCCGACACGCCGACGATGTTAACTCTAAGTAACAGTGTCTGCCGGGTCACCCGGCGATCGTCAGACCACTGCCAGGCCATCCAGGCCGCCCTGACCCCGGCTCGGCCATTCTTGACATACCCCCACCGCCAGGTCATCCACGGCATAAAGCCGCTTGACCTGCCATCCGCGACATCCGGGACGGCCGGTCGGCAGGGTCGCCGGCGGGGTCAGCAGGGCGGCGGGCGGATCCACAGCCGACGGCGTTCAGCAGGGCGGCGGGCGGATCCACAGCCGACGGCGTTCAGTGAGCAGCACACCCGTGGGCACGAACGCGGTCGACTGGGCGAGCCGCTTCGCGGCGGTGTCCCCGACGCGAACCCTCGTCCCGACCAGGACCCCGCGGTACTCCAGCCAGCTCGCGACGGCCCGGACGGCCTCCGCGGCGTAACCGTCACGTCGGTGGGCGGCGCTCACCCGGACGCCGACCGCGGCCTGGGCGCCGTGCGCGTCGGCGGCGAGCAGGCCGAGCGCCGTGCCGTCATCCGCGCGCAGCACCCAGGTCAGGATCCCCCGGCCGGCACCGACCCGGCGCCGCAGCTCCCGGCGCACACCCGTGGGATCCGTGGCGACGGCGCCACCGGCGACGGGGTCGGCCGGCGTGGAGTCGACCGCCCCGCCGAACAGCTCGCCGGCCGCCAGCCGGACCGGCGTGCCACGGTTGGCGGCGACCATCGCCTGCGCGAGTTCCTCGGCGACGAACCCGGCGTTCCAGACGGTCAGGGGGAGTGCGCGCAGCCGCGCGGTGGTGAGGGTTGGCCCCTCACCCACGGCGGGCCGGCTCCGGGACCCCCAGCAGGCCCCGGTCGCGCAGCCAGGAACCCGTCCGTCGCATGCCCTCGTCGAGGTCGACCTCGCCCCGCCAGCCGACGAGCGCGGCGATCCGGTCCCCGGAGACCGTGCCGCGCCTGGTGACGTCCTGGATCGTCAACGGGCCGAGGTCGACCCGGACCCGCGGGTCCACGTTGGCCATGAGGGCCGCGCCGATCCCACGCAGCAGGCCCGGACGGCCGCCCGTGGACGCCGGCTGCCGGCTCGGCAGCCGGTCGACGGCGTCGACGACCTCGCACAGCCGGGCCGGGACGGACCGGGGTGCCCGCACCTGCGCCAGCGTGGCGTAACGGCCGAAGAAGTCGGCCCCCGTGGCCGGGCCCGGCCCGGTCACGTGCAGCACCTGGCCGGTCACCGCCTCGGCGGGGGCGGCCGCGACGGCCAGCACCGCGCTCACCACGTCGTCGACGTGGACGGGGTTCAGCAGGCCGCGCCCGCCGTCGACGAGGACGAACCTGCCGGCCCGCATCAGCAGCACGGGCCACAGCGTCCAGCGGCCGGCGCGCGGCCCGTAGGCGTCGGCGATCCGCAGCACGGTGACGGGGGCGCCGTGGGCGGCGGCCGCGCTGACGGTCTGCTCGGCGGCGGCGATCGCGTCGGCTCGCGGCTCGCCGGTGAGACCCACCGGCGCGGACTCGTCGGCCGCGTCCGGCGCGTCGCCACCGAGCGCGCTCACGCAGGACAGGTGGACCACGCGGCGGACACCGGCGCGCTGCGCCGCGTCGAGCACCGTCGCGGTCCCGCCGAGCAGCACCTTGCGCATCTGCGCGGTGGTGATGCCGCTGGGCGGGGTCGCCCGGCCGGCCCGCACCGGCGCCAGCTCCCCGACGCCGCCCATGCCCACGGCGGCGGCGTGCACCAGCAGGTCGGCGCCCTCGAGCGCCTTCTCCCAGCTCCCGGACGTCGTGACGTCGGCCAGGGTGACACCCGGCGCGCGCCGCACATCGAGCGCGACGACCTCGTCACCGCGCCGGCGGAGCTCATGCGCCACGGCACCGCCGAGGAATCCGGCCGCGCCGGTGACCACCGACCGCACCACGCTCGCCCTCCCTCACCCGCTTCCCGGCCAGCCGGCCGGCGCCGACCTACGTGCGCCGGCGGCTGATTACCCGACACCGGCCCGTTCCGGACCAGAGGATACGTGATCTTTTGGTGTCCGCCCGGCCAGCGGAGTCGACCGGCCTGAGCATGATGGCGAGCGATAGTACCGGGCCAGGTCGCGACGCCCGGTTCCGGGCCCGGCCGGGCCGGGCCGGACCGCTCGCCGGCTCACCGTCCGGAACACCCTCCGGAGCGGTTTCGAGCCGGTTTCGAGCCGCCACTCGAAAGCCACGGGAAAGGGGAGACGAAAGACCACCGGCAGGAATGGGCCGCCCGGTTGACGCTGCTATGGCGAGCCGAAATCCTGGACCCAGTAGGTACCGTAGTCACCCCCGGTGGCGAAACCGACACCGATCTGGCTGAGCGAACAGTTCAGGATGTTCGCCCGGTGGCCGGGGCTCGCCATCCAGTCCGCGACCACGGCGGCCGGGGTCCGCTGGCCGGCCGCGATGTTCTCCGCGGCCACCGAGAAGACGTAGCCCGCCGCCGTGATCCGGTCGAAGGGCGACCGGCCGTCCCGGCCGGTGTGGTCGAAGTAGTTCCGGGCCGCCATGTCGGCGCCGTGCTCCGCGGCCGAAGCGGCCAGGCGGGCGTCGACCGTGAGGGCCGGGCAGCCCGCGGCCGCGCGCTGGGTGTTGGTCCGCGTGACGACCTCCGCGATCAGCGCGGCGGTCGCCGCCGATCCGGCACCGCCACCCGTGCCGGTCGGGGTCCCGGCGAGCCGGGCGCCGGAGGCGACGGGGGCCGGAGCCGCCCCGGCCGCCGTGGCGCTGCCCCCCGGCTCGGAGCCGGACGGCGAACCGGCGCCCGTCGGCGAGCTGGCGCCCGACGACGAACCCACGCCCGATGGCGAGCTCGCGCCCGATGGCGAGCTCGCGCCCGATGGCGAGCTCGCGCCCGACAGCGCGCCGGGAGCGCCCGCGGACGCCCCGGCGCGGCCGGCCGGCGCGCCCCCGGCCGCGGCGTCGCCCTGCGCCGCCTGGTCCGCCGCGGACGGGGGCGGGTTCGCGACAGTGATCCGGCCACTGCGTACCAGCGGGGCGTGCGTCGCCCGGAAGATCACTTCGGACAGGGTGTAGTCGCCGTTCGGCAGCGGCCGGGTGTCGACGCTCGCCTCGAACGGCTCGCCCATCGCCCACCGGGTCACGTTCACCGGGCCCGAGAGCAGGTAGAGCACCCAGGGCTCGGCCGGCCCCGAGTCCGCGCCCGCGCCCGCGCCCGGTTGTCCGTCAGCGGCCATGATCGCGAGGAGCGCGGGGTCGGCCCGCAGCACCAGCACACCGCTCACCGACCCCCGATCGGCCGGCCACACCGGGTCGGCGGGCGACCCGCCGTATCCGGCCAGGGTGCTCCGCCCACTGCGCGACGCGCTGCCCGGCGGCGCCTCGGCGGCAACCGTGCCCGTGGTGTGGTCTTCCGTACCGGCGACGGACCCGTCCGCGATGACCCTGGCGGACCCGGAGAGACCACGGCCCGCCGCGCCCGGCGTCGGCGGGACCTCTCCCGAGGCCGCCACGAGCCCAAGCGTGACCAGCGTCAGCGCCACCAGTCCCGCGGCACCGCGGAACCGCCCCCCGGGCCCGGGCGCGGGCCGCCTTCGGTGCCGCCGGCCGCGGACGACGTCCGGCGCCGGACCCGCGGCACCAGGATGATCCATCCCGCGCGATCTGTGGCGCGCCGGCGGAGCGGGACGCGTACGCGGACCCGGTCGGGCATGCCGGTTCGGTCGCGCAAGCAGGCCCGGTCGCGCACGCGAGCCCGGACCGGGCAGCGTGGCCCGGTCACGTTCAGGACGCTCTGAGTGCATTCGGACCCTCTGTGTGATCGGCTTACCGGCCGCTCGCTCACCCGAAGAGACTAGCGATCTGTAGCCGTAGGGGTCCGGCCGGGCCAGGACGAACCCACCGACCAGGCGGCTAAATGGTCAGTCCGAGGTGGTTCCGTCGCTCGGGACGTCCCGGCGATCTCTCAGCGCGGGCTGGCCCCACCGGAGCCGTCCAGGCCCCGCGGCCGCGCGACCCGCCGGCGGAGCAGCTCACCCACCGCCCCGGCCGCCACGGAAACGACGATGACCACCAGCGCGATCCACAGTGCCGCGTCCCGCAGGCCCGGGATCGAGGCGGCTGCGTAGCCCAGCAGGGTCAGGCCGGTCCCCCAGATGACGGCGCCGGTGACCACGGCCACGCCGAACCGGTGCCGCGGCATGGAGACCGCGCCCGCCAGCACCGGGGCGAACGTCCGGGCCCAGGGGACGAACCTGGCCGCGACCAGGGTCACGGCGCCGAACCGGCGGTAGAACTCCTCGGTTCGACCGAGGGCCCGCGCGTGCCGGCGTTCCAGGTAGGGCCGGCCCAGATAGCTACCGGTGGCATAGCCCACCACGGCGCCGGCGCTGGCCACCACCGCCACACCGACCGCGACCACGACGATCGACACGTCCGCGGCTGGATCCGCGGCGACCAGGCCGGCGGCGAACAGGATGGTGTCCCCTGGAAGCCAGAAGCCGACCAGGATCCCGCTCTCCGCAAATATCACCGCGAAGAGGATGACGTAGAGGGTCATCCCGGAGAGGCTCTCGATGTCCACTCGGCCAGTCTGCCGGGCCGAGCGGGCGGGGTGGAGACATCCAGCCGCCTTTCGGCGATGTCGCGTGGAACCACACCCGTCCGAGGCGCGCGACGACATACCCTTCGGCCTACACCTGCCGTCGGCACGCGTCGGGCGCGACCGGACTCATGGGGCTCCAGGGATCCGGTGGCGGGTTCGGCGGCGCGGCCGGCGCCAAGGCCCGCGGGCGGTGTCGTGCCGCCAGCCGGCCGCGGCGCCCCTACACCTTTCGAGGAGTTCCACCGATGCCCATCGCCAGCCCAGACGTCTACGCCGAGATGCTCAGCCGGGCGAAGTCGAACGCCTACGCCTACCCCGCCATCAACGTGACCTCGTCGCAGACCCTCAATGCCGCGCTCCGGGGTTTCGCGGAAGCCGGCAGCGACGGAATCGTCCAGGTGTCGACCGGCGGCGCGGAGTTCCTCTCCGGAACGACCATCAAGAACATGGTGCTGGGCGCGGAAGCACTCGCCGAATACGCGCACCACGTCGCCAAGGCCTACCCGGTGAACATCGCGCTGCACACGGATCACTGCCCCGCCGACAAGCTGGACACCTACATCCGACCGCTGATCGCGATTTCGAGGGACCGGGTGGCGCAGGGCCGCGACCCGCTTTTCCAGTCCCACATGTGGGACGGCTCGGCGGTGGAGCTCGAGGAGAATCTCAAGATTGCCGACGAGCTGCTCGCCGACTGTCGCGCGGCGCGCATCGTGCTGGAAGTCGAAATCGGTGTCGTCGGCGGTGAGGAGGACGGCGTCGTCGGTGCCATCGACGAGAAGCTCTACACCACCCCCGGTGACATGTTCCGCACCGCCGAGGTTCTCGGCACCGGAGAAAAGGGCAGCTACATGCTGGCCGCGACCTTCGGCAACGTGCACGGCGTGTACAAGCCGGGGAACGTGAAGCTCCGGCCCTCGATCCTGCGCGAGGGTCAGCAGCACGTGGCCGAGAAGCTCGGCCTGCCCGCCGACGCGAAGCCGTTCAACCTGGTCTTCCACGGCGGCAGCGGGTCGGACCTCGCCGAGATCCGCGAAACACTCGACTACGGCGTCATCAAGATGAACGTGGACACCGACACCCAGTACGCGTTCACCCGGCCGATCGTCGACCACATGCTCCGCAACTACGACGGTGTCCTCAAGGTGGACGGTGAGGTCGGGAACAAGAAGGCCTACGACCCGCGCACCTACGGCAAGGCCGCCGAAACCGCCATGGCCGCCCGGGTCGCCCAGGCCTGTGACGACCTGCGGTCCGCCGGCCGGTCGATCGGGGTCTGACCCGCTCCGCCCGGTTCGAGGCCCGGCGGTCACCTGATCGGCTCTTCTCCCTCCCGGGGACATCTGTCCCCGGGAGTACTCCCATGTCGTGACTCCCCCGGCCGCCGCGCGCCCGAATGAGATTCCTCCAGGACAGGACGAGATCGCTCCGGGACAAGCAGTACCCGCCGGGCCACACACCGCCGGTCGGGCGGGCCGGCCGTCCCGGCGGGCCGAACCACCCGGGACGGCCGGCGCCCTTCGGACCTCCGACACCACCAGGAACGCGGAGCGACCAGAGGGACACGAGAAGCTATCTGCGACGCAGAGTGCCCAAACAAGCACCTGACGCCGACATGAGGACGGGGTGTGCTTCCTCCCCTCTTCATCCGAGGCGGAACCGCACCCGTCGAGGTGAGGCGTCGCCCGCCCGGCGAGGCCTCCTGAAGATCGTGCGGGCGGTCGGCGCCGTCTCGGCGGCCATATCCGTCCCGGACACCACGAAGCCCACGGTCCCCCCGAGCCTCTCACCGGTGACGGATCAGGTGGCACCTGCTGAGACCACACGTACGGACCCAGCGGCTCTCACCTCTGACACGGCACCCATGTGGGCTCCGACGTGTCTTAACGCGCCGCTCCGCGCACCGATCCGCCCAGGGGCGCGCGCCGGCCCGGATTCCCACCCGAAGAGGGCTACTTCGGGGCACGCGCAGAGGCACCAGACAGCCCACGCGATCGTCCGATCACGGGTGAGAGACACGCACGGACCCGGCTCAAACAAGATCAACCTCGGGGGCGAACGGGACGTACCGACCCGACCCCGCGGGACACCGCGACCCGACAACCGGTCACAGAAGCATCCCTACAAGTTAACTCATAGTTACGGTTAGGTTTCTCACACATCACGGCATCCGAGTCGGGATCGGCACGAGGATATGAATTTTCTAGCCGCTTGATGGCACCCTGGCCGGACGCGGGTAGCCTTCCCGCATATTCGGCTCGATTGCCGACAGCACACCCAACGGTAACGATCTTTCACCAGTGTGATTTGTCGGCACGAACCACCCTCCGCGACACGGTCACCAAGTTAATGAGCGCGCGTGCGCGCGCGCTACCAGCACCGTGATCAAACCTCAAGCAGCCAACGGACGGTGTGCTCTTTTTCACCTGAGGCATTCAGTGCTTGTCGTTCGGCCCGACGGCGTGGTTATGGTCTTCGCCGTGCCCGGAGACAGGCCGGGCACCCGACGGGTGGCACGCCGAATCCCTGCCCCCATCCGTTGGAAACAGAAACCCGATGGCAGGAGCGGGGGAACCAATACCCGGTCGCCGATTCTGGGGACCTTGGGGTGAAGCCGCTAACGCCGACGACACGAGGAGGAAAATTGTCCTCCGTTGCCGAAGGCACAGGATTTCCGGAGTTCCTGACTTGGCGGCCGGGCTTTTCCCTGCCCGAACCCGACAGCTCACCTCGCAGGCGTGGGGAAGGAAAACTCACGCATGTCCGACGCACGTACCAGTGGCCGACAACGCCGCAGCAGTACCCGCAGCCGGGCCCGCACTCTCGTCTCCGTCCCCGTCATCGCCGCGGCGGTCGGCGGTACACTCGCCCTGAGCCAACCGGCCAACGCCGCCACGACCTGGGAAGGTCTGCGGCAATGCGAGTCCGGCGGGAACTACACGACGAACACCGGTAACGGCTACTATGGCGCTTACCAGTTCTCGTCAGGCACCTGGCGCAGCCTCGGCTACTCGGGGCTGCCACACACGGCTCCGCCCGCCGTGCAGGACGCAGCGGCACTGCAACTCGCACTCCGTTCCGGGTTCGGCCAGTGGCCGGTCTGCGGGAGCGGAATGGGCTCCGACCAGCTCCTACCCGGGGCGTCGTCATCAGGCGCCGGCATCCAGGCGTCCAGGGCGGCCGAGCGCACCTCGCTGGTCGCCCAGCCCGTCGCCGCGGGCATCCCGGGCCTTACCCGGGCGTACACCGCGTCCATGGTCAATCAGGTCAGCGCCGAGGTCCGCGCCTGGCAGACCAAGATGAACTCCCTCGGCTACCCCCTCACGGCCGACGGCAGCTACGGACCACTGTCCGCGGCCGCGGCGCGTGACTTCCAGGCCGCACGCGGCCTCCTGGTGGACGGCGTCCTGGGTCCACAGACCTGGGCAGCCACCTTCGGCTGACCGACGCCGACCGGCGCACTCGGTCACCAGCCGGGCCGGCTGACGGCTACCGCCGCACGCGGCGACCGCTCCCCCCGCTGGCTGAACCGAACCACCGCACCCTCCTGACGGCGCCGCCCCGCGCCGCCGTCCGGTCACGGTGGCCTCCACGCCCCGGTCGAGCCCCCTTCGCAGGGCGTCCTTCCCCCGGATGAGGCATCCCACCCGCGCCCGTCGCGGTGAGCCATCCCCTCCATGGACTCAGGCCCTCGAACCGACGCCCGCGAATCATCCGTTCTCCACCTTCGCCCGGCCGGTGTCCGCGGCGATCCCACTCGCGGCTGACCACGTGCTGTCGCATCCGCGAGACCCCCACCAGCACGAGGTCGACATCCCGCCGCGACGGGTCCCCTCCGCGGAGGTTTCCGTCACCCGGTTCGTCGGCAGCGAAGAGCCGCCGTGCCAGGACCGCAGGACCCGCCCGCCCGGCGCGGACCCCGCCGGGCGGGCGGGGCGGTGCGTGGATCGCCCCAACGATCCGCGCGGCACGCGACCCACCGCCGACCCGGCCACGTCGAGCCCGCCGCACGATCTCCTCCGGCCCCGGCCGGAGGAGGAGCCGTCCACGCCGGTGATCCCGGCGGGCGGGCGTGTCCCCGCACAGAGCGGGACACGCCCGCCACGGACGGCCAGCCCGACCCGTCGCCCGCGCAGGACCTCCCTCCGCCGCGCCCCGTGCCCCCGGGCCACAACCCCTCAGCCGCCACTCGGCCATCAATCTCTAACTGGTTACCTTAAATACACAGAATGTAATTCTCTATAGAAAAACTACAAAAAAACTACTAACGTACTTTTGCGGAGCCGGCGGGACCCGACGGCACGCGGCCCGACCCACCCCGGCGGACGGCCGTCCCCGGCCTGGCGGTAGCGTTGTCCGACTCAGTGCTTCTCGTCACGATCGGCTACGTCACTCGGCAAACAGCCCATTCGGGTAGCTCCGATGTGGTCCTTTCGCATCCCCCACCGGCCGCCCGAATTTGCGCCGTCTAGCTAGATCTCGCTACAGTTCCGCCCACTCGCCTCCCCGGGCGAGGTCATGCGGACGGACGCCGAGTCCTGCCCCCGTCCTCATGGCCGGAACGAGCACGGACAACATCGGGCAGGAGCGGGGGACCCACCATCCGGACGCCCCCGGCGTCCTAGGGGTTAAGCCGGCGAGACATCCGGCCGGGAGCACCGATCCGCGAGGACGGGCTCCGGGCCAGCGGCGCCGGCCGGGCAACTTCCAGCCCGAACCCGACAGCTCACCCCGTAGGCGACGGGAAGGATTCTGATGCGATCGCATGATCGTGTTCCCGCCCGTTCCAATGGCCGTGGCGGAAGGCACCGAGCGACCCAGGGACCGTCCACCGCGACTCGGGTCCTGCGCACCACCGGCGCCGTCACGGCGCTGGTCGGCACCGGGCTCGCGGTGACCGCGGCTCCCGCGGGAGCGGCGACCGCCGACGACTTCGCGAAGCTCCGCAAGTGCGAGTCGGGCGGCAACTACGCCATCAACACCGGCAACGGCTTCTACGGTGCCTACCAGTTCGACCAGCGCACCTGGACGGGCCTGGGCTACCCCGGCCGACCCGACCAGGCTCCGCCCGCGATGCAGGACGAGGCCGCGTACAAGCTGTACGACAGCCGCGGCTGGTCACCCTGGCCCGGCTGCACCGGCAAGCTCGGCCTCACCCGGAACGGCCCCGCGCCGGAGTCGTCCGGTGCCGGCGGCGACGTGATCGCCCAGGCCCTGACACCGGCCGAGCCGCCCATGACCCTCGAGCGCGCCCGTTCGGAGGTCGCCGGCCGGTTCGGCGGCGAGGCACTGAACGTCGGTATGAGCGACGACGTGCGCGCGGACGCCTTCGTCTGGCAGGCGGAGATGCGCGACCGCAGGTTCGTCCTGACCGTCGACGGCAAGTTCGGCCCGGAATCGCAGGGGATCGCCGCGCTCTACTCGTACCTCACCCGGGTGAGCGACGGTCAGCCGGGCGTGGTCGGCCAGAACCTGTGGAGCGCCACGGTCAGTGGCTGACAGCGGCCGCCGACGTCGGCGGCCCCGACGGGCGCTGCGGCAACTGCCAACGCCGGTGACTGACGCCGCCGGCGACTGACAACACCGACAGCTGTCGCGCGCCCTGAGACGGCCGCCAGCGTCCTCGCTCCGTCGACACCGCCCCAGCGCGGCTGACAGCGCCGTCAGCCGGCTGGCGGCACGGCCGACGGCGCCCGCGCCCCCGCATCCGCACCTCGCGCCCAGCGGCTGACAGCGCCGTCAGCGGCTGGCGGCCGGGCCGGGCGCCGGGCACGGCATGGCCATACCCGGCGCAGCCTCCTGACACCGCCGTCGCCACCCGCCGAGACCGCGGATGGCGCCGGGCCAGCGGCGGCCGGGCGTCCCCCGTAGGCCGGGCCCCGGATCCTCATGACCGTCTGGCAGGTCGGGCTATGCCTCGTTGGCACGAGGTTGCCCGAGGGCGCCGTGGTCCTGAACTGGTCCCGATCTCGCCTCCATGCCCGCGTCCTGGTCCGCCCGACCCTCGATTGCCAGCAAGCAGAAATCCGACGAACAACAGATCGACTACGGACGAAATCCGCCGACACAGAAGAAGTCGGATCGGTGCCGACGCGGCGCCGGTCGGATGCCGGTCGCGGGGGCGGTGCGGGGGCGGTGCGGGGGCGGTGCGGTATAGCGCCGGCGCGACGCCGACGGGCCGGCCGCCGTCAGGTGATGTTCAGGCAGGATGAGGTCATGACGACACCGCCCGCGAACCAGAACCTCCTGTCGGGCCCGCCGCCCACGCTGCTGCCCTCCGACGCGGTGGCCGCGGACGCGCTGCGCGCCGGCGACACGCCGGACTCGGTCGCCGCCCGGTTCCCGGCCATCAGCCTCGGCTGGGCGGCCCTCGCCGAGGGCGCGCTGAGCGCCGGGCGCCCGGTGGAGGCGTACGCCTACGCGCGGACCGGGTACCACCGGGGTCTGGACCAGCTCCGTCGGTCCGGTTGGAAGGGGCACGGGCCGGTCCCGTGGTCCCACGAGCCGAACCGCGGCTTCCTGCGCGCGCTGGCCGCGCTCTCCCGCGCCGCGGCCGCGATCAACGATGACGAGGAAGCGGCCCGGTGCCGGCAGTTCCTCACCGACAGCGACCCGGCCGCGGCCGCGGAACTCGGTCTCGCATAGCCCCCATCCGGCCACGCAACGCCGCCGCCGGCCCGCGAGGTCTGGCGGACGGACCACGACGGGCCCATATCCCTAGTAACCTCGCCCGGTGCCCGCACTAGTCCTCATCGGCGCCCAGTGGGGCGACGAGGGAAAAGGAAAGGCGACCGACCTCCTGGGCGGCGCCGTCGACTACGTCGTCCGCTACCAGGGTGGCAACAACGCGGGACACACGGTGGTGATCGGTGCGGAGAGTTACGCTCTGCACCTGATTCCGTCCGGTGTACTCCGCACCGACTGCGTTCCCGTGATCGGTAACGGCGTCGTGATCGACCCGGGTGTGCTGCTGGCCGAGATGGACGGCCTGCAGGCCCGCGGAGTCGACGTCTCCCGCCTGCTCATCAGCGCGGACGCCCATCTGATCATGCCGCACCACCGGGCCCTGGACCGGGTCACCGAGCGGTACCTGGGCAAGGCCCGGATCGGCACGACCGGCCGCGGCATCGGCCCCGCCTACGGGGACAAGGTCGCCCGCACCGGCATCCGGGTGCAGGACCTGCTCGACCCCGGCATCTTCCGGCAGAAGCTGGAGCTGGCCCTGCGGGAGAAGAACCAGGTCCTGACCAAGGTCTACAACCGGCGGCGCATCGAGGTCGACGAGGTCGTCGAGGAGTACGCCGCCTACGCCGAGCGGCTGACCCCGCACATCGCCGACACCGGCCTGCTCCTGGACACCGCCCTGCGCGAGGGCAAGGTGGTCCTCCTCGAGGGCTCGCAGGGCACCCTGCTCGACGTCGACCACGGCACGTATCCGTTCGTGACCTCCTCGAACCCGACCGCCGGCTACGCCGCGACCGGCGCCGGCATCGGCCCCACCCGCATCAACCGGGTGATCGGGATCATCAAGGCCTACACCACCCGGGTCGGCGCCGGCCCGTTCCCGACCGAGCTGGACGACAAGGTCGGCGAGGAACTGCGCCGCATCGGCGGAGAATTCGGGGTCACCACCGGTCGGGCCCGGCGCACCGGTTGGTTCGACGCGGTCATCGCGCGTTACGCGGTCCGGGTGAACGGCCTCACCGACCTTTTCCTCACCAAACTCGACGTGCTTTCCGGCTTCGACAAGGTGCCGGTCTGCGTGGGCTACGAGATCAACGGTCAGCGCACCGACGAGATGCCGATGACGCAGACGGAGTTCCACCACGCGAAGCCGGTCTACGTCGAGCTGCCCGGCTGGCACGAGGACATCTCGGGCATCACCCGGTTCGCCGATCTCCCCGAGGCCGCCCGGGCGTACGTGGCGACCATCGAGGAGATGGCGGGCGCCCCGGTGTCGGCGGTCGGGGTGGGCCCCGGCCGCGCCCAGACCCTGGTGATCAACGAACTGATCTGAACCCGGGAGCAGCCCCCTCCGGCACCGCCGCCCAGCGGGCCGGGGCGGGCCGGAGTTGCACTACGGAGCGTTACGGTTGACGCTTGACCGGTCACAGCAAGCGACGACCGGGGGTGGTGGCGATGGCGGGATACCCGTCGCAGGCCTCCTGGGACGACGAGCGCGCCGACGGCGCCGGCGCCGCGGACTCCGAGATCACGAACGAGACACTCGCCACCGCGCGACCCTCGACCGAGCTCGAGACGGCGACCGCGACGGCACCACGCCAGCCCGGCCCGGCGCACTGGTCACCCACCGTCCATCCGGACCATCCACTGCGCCACGGCATCGACCCCGCGACGTGGCCGGTCGGTTTCTCCCCGACCGGCGAGGCACTGCCGGAGACCCTGACCGACGTGCTCCTGCGCGGCAGTCACGCCATCCGCAGCTCGAAGCGCGCCGAGGCGCAGCGGCTCGAGCGGGCCGCGGCGATCGCCGACCACGTCCAGGCCCAGATCGAGGACTTCCTGGGCTTCTGCGCGGTCGAACAGCTCATCCCACCGGTCATCGTCCGCACGAACGGCCGCCGAGCCGAACGATCCCGGGACGACGTCCCCGCCTGGAACGGCACCCCACGGCTCAGGACGTCAACCACCGGACGCGCCGCCGGGCGGTCCGGCGAGGACGACTCCAGACGGGACCCCCACCAGGACGAGGACGACACGGACCCCGACACCACCGACCCGCTGGCCGCGGGCCGGCAGACCACCCACCCGCGGCCCGCCGGCCGGCACGCGCGTCGGTCGGGGACCGCGCCGGCGCGCCGCCGGCTCCTGCGCCGCGAGCGGCTGCACGCCTGGCCACTCCTCTACTGGCGCTGCGAGAGTTTTCCGGCGCCGGGCCGTTCCCTGCACCTGTTCGTCGAACCGGACGGACGCACCTTCGAGGGGCGCGACGACCCCGCCCCGCTGACGGTGCTCGGGCGCGAGGTGCAGGTGTGGCCTGTCGACGCACCGTCGATAGTCGAGGGCATGGCCGAGGTGGACGCCCGCCGCTGCGCCCTGCACCTGGTGCACGGAATGGCTCACATGCTCTGGCAGGCCGGCGTAGGCCTGTAACCACCGTCCCAAAGCCAAGCTCTTACACCCATCTGATCCCATCTCCGCCGCGCGGAGATGGGATCAGATGTGTGGCGATTCAGTGATCCCATCCGCTCAGTGAATCGCCACGCTTCATCGAAACGGAGCGACAGGGGCTTCCGGCGGCGGCCGGTCCGGCTTCCGGGTCCGGACCGCGCCGGCCCGGGGCCGAGGCCGACCGCCCCATGCCGACTCGGGCCGGCCGAAGTCCCGATCCTGCCTCCCGCCGGCGGGGCGACTCCGGGCAGGTGGAGGCGGCCGGGTGGAGGTGGCGGGGTCCCGCCGTGGTCTCTTCTTGCTGATGAGCAAGCGGACATTGCTGGCACCGGTCGATCCCCGGGACACTCGGGACGGCATCGCCGACAGGGCCACAAGGCAAAGGATGATCAACGTGCGCGCTAACCTGGACCCCGTGACTTCCGCGGCCGCCACCCCGGCCTCCCACGAACGGTGAAGGTCCTCGTCGTCGGATCCGGCGGGCGTGAGCACGCGCTGTGCCGCGCGCTGGCCCGGGATCCCAACGTCGGCTCACTCGTGTGCGCCCCGGGCAACGCGGGGACGGCGGAGCTGGCCGAGCCGCGGCCACTGCGCGTCGACGATCCGGACGCCGTGGCCGCCCTCGCCGAGTCGGTGGGCGCCGACCTGACGGTGATCGGCCCCGAGGTCCCGCTGGTCGCCGGGGCGGCCGACGAGATCAGGGCGCGCGGGCTGCGGGCGTTCGGCCCGTCCGCCGCGGCCGCGCGGCTGGAGGGCAGCAAGGCGTTCGCGAAGGAGATCATGCGGGCCGCGGGCGTCCCGACGGCCGATTCGCGGGATCACACCGAGATCTCCTCGGCGCTGGCCGATCTGGATGCCTTCGGCCCGCCGTACGTCGTGAAGTACGACGGTCTCGCCGCGGGCAAGGGCGTCACCGTGACCACCGACCGGGACACGGCCGTCGAGGCCGTCCGGGCGAGCCTGCGGGGCCCGGACGACCGGGTGGTGCTCGAGGAGTACCTCGACGGGCCGGAGGTCTCGCTGTTCGCGATCGTCACCGAGTCGGGCTCGGTGGTGCCGCTGCTGCCCGCCCAGGACCACAAGCGGGTCGGCGACGGCGACACCGGCCCGAACACCGGCGGGATGGGGGCCTACACCCCGCTGCCGTGGGCGCCGCGGAACCTGACCGCCGAGGTGGTCCGCACGGTGATCCAACCGACGGTGGACGAGATGGCCCGCCGGGGGACCCCGTTCTCCGGCCTGTTGTACGCCGGCCTGGCGCTGACGTCCCGTGGCCTTCGCGTGGTCGAGTTCAACGTTCGGTTCGGTGACCCCGAGGTGCAGGCGATCCTGGCCCTGCTGAACACGCCGCTGACCGACGTGCTTTCCGGCCGGCGGGCGCCGGTGTGGCGGTCGGGGGCCGCGATCACCGTGGTCGTCGCCGCCGCCGGCTACCCGACCAGCCCGCGGCTGGGTGATCCGATCCGTGGTCTGGCCGCGGCCGGCGCGCTGGCGGGTGTGGACGTGCTCCACGCCGGGACCCGCCGGGACGAGCAGGGGCAGGTCGTCGCGTCGGGTGGCAGGGTGCTGTCCGTCACGGCCATCGGCTCGAACCTCGAGTCCGCGCGAGGATCGGCGTACGAGGCCATCAGCCGCATCTCGCTGGACGGTGCCCACTACCGCACCGACATCGGGGACCCGTCCCGGATGCGCGGCGCGGTGGGCGTCCCCCTGGCCGGTTCGGGGACGGGTGACCTTCACGAGTCGCGGGACCAGCAGGACAGATCGCGTGACCAGCAGGACAAAAAGGAGTGAGCGTGTCGCAGGGCAAGTCGTCACAGGGCAATGGAGCAACGAGCGGCTCGGCGGATCCGCGGGTGGCGATCGTCTACGGATCCCCGTCGGACACCCAGACCATGAGCAAGGCCGGCGCCACCCTGGAGCGCTTCGGGGTCGCCTACGAGGAGGTCTCCCTCTCCGCGCACCGCGCCCCGCGCACCCTCGCGGAGTACGTCGGGAAGCTGCGCGCGCGGGAGATCCAGGTGGTGATCGCCGGCGCCGGGCTCGCCGCCGCGCTGCCGGGCGCCGTCGCGGCCCTGACGACCCTGCCGGTCATCGGCGTGCCGATCTCCGGCGGCGCGCTGGACGGCATGGACTCCATGCTCGCCATCGCGCAGATGCCGCCCGGGGTGCCGGTGGCGACCGTCGGGCTGAACAACTCGACGAACGCCGCGATCCTCGCGATCCAGATCCTGGCGCTGGCCGACCCGGATCTCGGCCTGAAGCTCGCCACGTTCAAGGACGAGTTCGAGCAGGCCGCGGCCGACTCCCTCGCCGACGTCGCGGCGGCGGCGACCGCGGCGGCACGCCCATGATCGGTCGCTACACGCTGCCCGACATGGGTCGAGTGTGGTCCGAGGCGAACAAGTACGAGCTGTGGTGCAAGGTCGAGGTCCTGGTCATGGAGGCGCACGCGGCGGCCGGGCGCGTCCCGGCCGACGCGGTGGGCCCGGTGCGCGCCGCGCCGGCCCCGACGCCGGAGGCCGTCGCCGAGATCGAGGCCGTCACCCAGCACGACGTGATCGCCTTCCTGAGTGCCTGGGCCGACCAGACCGAGCCGCGTTCGGCCGCCGCCTACGTGCACTTCGGCATGACCTCGTCGGACCTGCTCGACACCGCGCTCGCCTGCCAGCTCGTCGAGGCCACCGACCTGCTGCTCGCCCGTGCCGACCGGCTGGTCGCCGCGCTGCGCGACCTCGGGTTGGCGCACCGCGCGACCCTGCGGGTCGGTCGCACGCACGGCATCCACGGCGAGCCGACGGTCTTCGGCCACCGCGTCGCCGACCTGGCGTTCGGGATGGCCCGCTGCCGGGACCGGCTGCGCGCGGCACGGGCGGACGTCGGCGTCGCGAAGATCTCGGGCGCCGTCGGCACCTACTCGAACATCGACACCGACGTGGAGGGCTACGTCGCGGACAAGCTCGGCCTAATCCCCGCGCCGGTCGCGACACAGGTCGTCCTGCGGGACGGGATCGCCTCCTGGGTCGCGGCCCTCGCCGGCCTGGCGACGGTCTGCGAGGCGGTCGCCCTCGAGGTGCGGCACGGTCAGCGCACGGAGGTCCGGGAGCTCTCCGAGCCGTTCGGATCGGGCCAGAAGGGCTCGTCCGCGATGCCACACAAGAAGAACCCGATCATGTCGGAGCGCATCGCCGGGATCGCCCGGATCGTCCGGGCACAGTACGTGCCCGTCCTCGAGGGTGTCCCGCTGTGGCATGAGCGGGACATCTCGCACTCCTCCACCGAGCGGATCGCCCTGCCGGACGCCGCCTGCGGCGTGGACTACCTGCTGCACCTCACCACCCGGCTCGTCGACGGTCTCGTCGTCGACCGGGAACGGATGCGGGCGAACCTCGACGCCACCGGTGGGCTCGTCTACACCTCGGCGGTACTGCTGGAACTGGTGGAAACCGGGCTGTCACGCGAGGACGCCTACGCCGTCACCCAGGCCGCGGCCATGGAGACGTGGCAGACGGGCGTCCCCTTCCGCGAGACGCTGCGCAAGCACGCGGGCGACCGTGGCCTGCCGCTCGACGAGGCCCGCCTGGACGAGGTCAGCCGACCGGAACGCTACGTCGAGCGGCTCACCCCGGTCTTCGACCGGCTGGCCGCGCTGAGCTAGCTGTAGCTGGCTGAGCAAGACGAAGCAGCTGGACGGCCACCGGGCCGGACCGGGCGGAAGGGCCTGATCCGGCCTGGTCAGGTCCGGCCCTGGTCCGGTCCGGCCAGGTCCGGTCAGGTCCGGCCCTGGTCTGGTCCGGTCCGGAGCGACGGGTGAAAGCCGGGGTCAGGTGTCGGGCCGGACGGGGTCCGGGCCGGTCGCCTCGGGCTGGGTGTCAAGGGCGCCGCGCAGCTCGTCGAGCGCCTCGGGCGCGACGAGGCCGCCCTCGGTCGCATGGTCGAGCAGGCTGACCGCGGTGTCACGTGACCCCGACGCCAGCAGGTCGACGAGCGTGCGGGCCACGCTCGTCGCCCGCAGGCCGTGCACCTGCTCCTGCTGCTCGGCGGACATCGCGTCGTACCACAGCACGACCCCCTTGTTCCGCCGCCGCGAGGAGCCGGGTGGCAGGAGCAGGTGGATCGGCTCGTCGTCCGAGCACGGCGGCAGGGTCGGGAACTCGTGCAGGCGCGCCGCCGTCAGGCCGCAGAGGGTCGCGCACGGCAGGACGAGCAGCGCCGCCTGACAGCGCCCAAGATAAGTGTCGCAGGTCGGGACGACATATCCACCCTGGACGGGATTGAGCCAGTCCTCGTTCTGGACCAACTGGTGTAGGCGATGGTCGGTAAGGCCGGCACAACGCGCCTGTACGCGCGTGAGCGCACCCTTCTGGCGGCACGCGACCGCCAGGGCCCGAGCAAGCGCGGGGTCGTGGCGACTCATGCCTTCCACGGTGCCAGGAGCAAATCCAGTCGTGCGCCGATATCCAGCTCTCGATCGATGACCTGACCCAAAATTCTTCGACAGCCGACCGTCGGGCACGCCAAAGATATAAGCACGAATACGATTTCCCAATATTTTTGTCTTTTGAGTTCAGAGGTGGGGATCCCGGCCAGGCACCGGCGGGACGAAGCGCCGGGGGCGGCCCCCGGCGGTCTCGCCCCAGGAGTCGTAAGCCCTGGCGGCCTCTGGGCCCGGAAGCCGGGGCCTCTGGGCCCGGGGGCCCGGGGGCCCGGAGTCCGCACCTCTGAGATCGGACCTCGGCATCAGATCTCCGGGATCAGAGATCGGGGGCCGGAGATCATAGATCACGGGTCGACCCCGCACACCCGGGTATCCCGCTCGCCCTTTGACATCCTTCTCGCCCTTTCAGGCAGGGTTCCACCAAAAAATGCCCCCGAAACGGCGAGAAAGAAATGAAAAGGCGAGTAGCCGAGCGCCAGAACCGGTCCGGACCGCCGGGGTCGGGTCCGGCCACCTGCCCCACCCCGCCTCCGCCCCGGTCACCCCTTCGCGGAGGTCCGAACACCCGCCGCGTTTGGCGGTTTCCGGCTACTTCTGCGCAACGGTGGCAACGGTCAGTGGATGGCGACTTCCAGACCGATCAGGATGATGCCGAGCAGGGCGATTCCCGCGGTGTAGCCGGCGAGTCGCCAGCGGCGTAGGCCTCCCGCGTGCCCGGAGAACAGGCCCCACCCGCAGAGCAGCAGCAACGAGGTCCACAGTGCCGCCTCCTGCGCGTCGCTGACGCTCGCCCCGGCCGCCCGGGCGACCGCCAGCACGGCGAGCGGCAGGAACGAGGCCCGGACCATCGGCCAGTTCTCGGCCAGCGCGCGCCAGGCGCCGGGCCAGTCGGAGCCGGCCTCGCCCGACCGTCCGACGTCGACGTCGACGTCGGCGGCAGCGGCAGCGGCAGCGGCAGCGGTGCCAGGACCGGGGTGGACGCCGGAGACGGTGTCGGAGCCGGAGACGGTGTCAGCGACGGCGGCGGTGTCAGCGACGGCGGCCCGGTGATCGGCTACGCGCCCGCGGCCGTCGCCGGTGTCGCGCCGGACGCGGTGGCCGACGGCATGGGCGTAGCCGTGTGCCAGCCAGAAGACGACCATCGTCGTGGCGACCGCGGCGATGATCTCGGCGGCCGAGTCCTGATCAGGGTCCTGGGCGGCGATCAGGCCGGCGGCCAGCACCGTCCCGTAGACGGCGTGCCGGGGATGACCGGTTGGTGAGAGGAGGACAGCCCGGGCCGCGGCGCGGAAGACGCCGTCGGCCGTTGAACCGCCCGCGGTGTCCCCGGCGTTCGCCACAGGGCGACATGCTGCCGACGGCCGGCGGCATCCGCATCCCGACCAGGACCCGGCCAGTCGCCCCGGCCCGGGTCCGCCGCCGGGCGACCGAGCCGGGGCATCACGAAGAGGCACGTTGAGCGGGCGTCCCGGGCAGGGGGCTACCGGTACGGTCGGACCATGCCGCTGACACATGAGGAGTTTGCCGGGCTGACACATCTCGGCTCGGGGAAGGTGCGTGAGCTGTTCGCGGTCGGGGATGACGCGGTGCTGCTCGTGGCGAGCGACCGGATCTCGGCCTTCGACGTCGTGCTGCCCACGGAGATCCCCGACAAGGGCGCGGTGCTCACCGGGCTCAGCCTGTGGTGGTTCGACCAGCTCGGTGATCTCGTCCCGAGCCATGTGATCAGTTCGAGTGTGGACGAGTACCCGGCGGAGCTCGCGCCCTACGCCGAGCAGCTGCGCGGGCGTTCGATGCTGTGCCGCCGACTGGACATGGTGCAGATCGAGTGTGTCGCCCGCGGCTACCTGACCGGCAGCGGGCTGAAGGACTACCGGCGCTCCGGCACCGTCAGCGGCCATCCACTCCCCGCCGGTCTGGAGGACGGCAGCAGGCTGCCGAACCCGATCTACACGCCGTCGACGAAGGCGCCGATCGGGGAGCACGACGAGAACATCAGCCGGGACGACGCGGCCGGGCGGGTCGGTGCGGAGCTGGCGGCCGAGCTCGAGCGGCTCACCCTGCAGATCTTCGGGCGGGCCAGCGACCTGGCCGCCGAGCGCGGGATCCTGCTGGCCGACACCAAGTTCGAGTTCGGCCACGACACCGACGGCGTGCTGCGGCTCGCCGACGAGGTGCTCACCCCCGACTCGTCCCGGTTCTGGCCGGCGGACGCCTGGACGCCGGGCGGCACCCAGCCGTCCTACGACAAGCAGTTCATCCGCGACTACCTGGTCAGCACGGGATGGGATCGCAATCCGCCGGCGCCGGAGCTGCCCGACGACATCGTCGAGTCGACGCGCGCCCGCTATGTCGAGGCCTACGAGCGGCTGACCGGGATCTCGTTCAAGGATTACCTGTCGACCGCGTGAGCACCCCCGTGGCCGGAGGCTGACCGGGGGTTAGCCCCACCGGCGGCCGCGAGCGAACCCCACCGGGCGCCGGAGGGTTTCGGCACCTCGAATCTGGTAGCTCTCCGCAGTGACCAGGAACGGCTGGAACGAGATCGTCGTTCCATGCGCACGAGACCTCCGACAGCATCAACGCCGCGCCGCTCACCCGCCCCGTCGGGGTCCGGCGCCTCGGACGGGCCGGCCGACCGCGGCCCACGCCACACCCGCCGGGCCGCGCCGACCGGCCCGTCCCCCGATGACCCCCCGCACACCCGCACGCACGCCACCCACCTGGCCGCCCGCGCGGCCAGGTGGAGCGTGCGGCACCGCCGCCTCGCCATCGGCGGCTGGATCCTCGGCGTCGTGCTCGTCACGCTGCTGGGGAGCCTGATCGGAACCAGCACCCTCGATGACGACGACTACAGCGTCGGTGAGGACGGGCGGGCCCAGCGCACCCTGGACGCGCACGGGTTCACCTCCCCCGCCAACGAGAACGTGCTGATCCAGCGGCCGGCGGCGGCGGCGGGCCCCGAGGAGCTGCTGACCGATCCCGAGCTGCGGGCCACCCTCGCGGATGTCACCGCGCGGCTCGACGGCACCGGTGAGGTGACCAACCTGCGGGCGCCGATCGCGCTGCCCGGGGTGGAGGCGAACCCCGGCCTGGTGTCCACCGACCGTCGCTCGGTCATGGTGACCTTCGAGATGCGCGGTGACGAGGAGACCGCCACCGACCGGATCGACCCGGTGCTGGCCGCCGTCTCGGCCGCGGCCGACGCGCATCCGGGGCTGCTGGTCGAGGAGGTCGGCGAGGCGAGTGCCGACAAGGCGCTCGGCGACACGATCGGCAAGGACTTCCAGCGGGCCGAGCTGCTCGCCATCCCGCTCACCCTGGGCATCCTGCTCGCCGTCTTCGGCGCGGTCGTCGCCGCGCTGGTGCCGGTCGCGCTCGCGCTGACCGCGTTCGTCGGAGCGCTGGGCGTGGTCGCCTTCTCCAGCCGGCTGCTGCCCACGGACGAGACCGCGACCTCGGTCATGCTGCTCATCGGCCTGGCGGTCGGCGTCGACTACGCCCTGTTCTACATCCGTCGGGAGCGCGAGGAGCGGGCCGCCGGGCACAGCCCGCGCCGCGCGCTGGAGATCGCCGCGGACACCTCGGGCCACGCCGTCCTGGTGTCCGGGCTGACGGTCGCCGTCTCGATGGCCGGTCTGCTGCTGACCGGGCTGAGCGTGTTCAGCGGGATCGCCGGCGGCACGGTCATCGTGGTGCTGATCGCGGTCCTCGGCTCGCTCACGGTGCTGCCGGCGGTGCTGTCCTGGCTGGGTGACCGGGTCGAACTGCTGCGGCTGCCCTGGCACCGCCGTGCCGCCACCCGCGCCGACGCCGCGGCGGTGGCCGCGACCACCGCCTCGACCACGGCCGAAGCGAACACGACGGGCACCACGACCCCCGCGGGCGCCGATCTGACCCGGCCCGGCCTGATGGGACGGCTGCTGCGCCGCCCCGGCATCGTCGCGGTGGTCACCGGTGGGCTGCTGATCCTGCTGGCCGTGCCCGCCCTGGGGCTGCGGACCGTCGAACCGGGGATGGACGACATCCCCGACGATCTTCCGATCATGCAGACCTACGACCGGGTGCAGGCGGCCTTCCCCGGCGAGCAGACGGCCGCGGTCATCGTGGTCTCGGCCGCCGACGTGCGGGCGCCGCGGGCGGCGGGAGCCATCGACGCGCTGCGTGAGCGGGCGCTGGCCAGCGGGGTGATGTACGAGCCGATCACCACCGAGATCAGCCGGGACGGGCAGGTCGCCAAGATCTCGATCCCGATCGCCGGCAGCGGCACCGACGACGCGTCGCTGCGGGTGCTCGACGCGCTGCGCGACGAGATCATCCCCGGCACGATCGACCCGGTCGCCGGCATGTCGGCGGACGTCACCGGGTGGACTGCCGGTTCGGCGGACTTCAACGCCCAGCTCAACGGGCGCACCCCGCTGGTGATCGGGTTCGTCCTGGTCCTGGCCTTCCTCCTGCTGCTGGCCGCGTTCCGCAGCGCCGTCGTCGCCGCGGCGGCCGTCGCGCTGAACCTGCTGTCGGTGGCGGCGGCGTACGGCCTGCTCGTGGTGGTGTTCCAGCATCACTGGGCGGACGGCCTGCTCGGCTACACCTCGACCGGGGCCATCACCAACTGGCTGCCGCTGATGCTGTTCGTGATCCTGTTCGGCCTGTCGATGGACTACCAGGTGTTCGTGCTCAGCCGGGTCCGGGAGGCCTACGACTCGGGCCTGCCGATGCGCGACGCGGTGCTGGTCGGGGTCCGGCGCAGCGCCGGGGTGGTGACCAGCGCCGCTGTGATCATGGTGGCGGTGTTCAGCATCTTCGCCACCCTGTCGCAGGTGAGCATGAAGCAGCTCGGCGTGGGACTCGGCGCGGCGATCCTGCTGGACGCGACCGTGATCCGGGTGATCCTGATGCCCGCCGTCCTGACGCTGATCGGCGAGCGGGCGTGGCGCCGCCGGCCCGTCGCCGCCGTCACCGACGCCGCCGACGAGGACGACGAGGACGAGGGCGGCCGGGGGACGGCGGTCCCGGTACCGGTGCTGCCGGCGCAGGCCCCCGTGCCCTCGGCGCCGTCCGGGCGCGGCCCGTTCTCCGGAGCGGGGGACTACCCCCGCCACCGCCAGGACTGACCGCGCGGGACCGGTCACCGATCACCGGTTCCGTCCAGTCACCGCCCCCGGTCGCGCCGTCGCGGCCGGGGGCGGTGGTCTTTCCGGGCCGCTGGAGGCGGGGTGTCCTTTCGGGTCTCCGGCCGCGGCGCGGGGCGGTCCGGTGCCGTCCCGGCCAGGCTCGGACGGCGAAAGAAAGCCAGCTCACAGACCGGTCCGGAGAAGGTTGCAGGCGGGTTACAGTGTCCGGCGACGTCCGGTACCCCATCCGAGGACTGGAACGGACCAGATGCCTGTAGACATGCCTGCCCAGTCATTCGCCCGCTCGGTTCCCGGGCCGGCCGGCCCGGTTCCCAGCCCGCCCCGAGCGACCCGAGCGGGCCGACCCGCCGTCGCCCGCACCCGTGCCGAGCTCGCCGCGTCCCTGAACGAACCCGCCGCCTCCCCGGCCGGAGGCGACGGACCGCGGGGGGTGCGCGCCGTCGTGATGACGATGGGCGCCCTGCACCGCGGGCACGCCGAGCTGATCAGAACGGCCCGGCTCCGGGCCGACCAGGTGGTGGTCACGATCTTCGTGAACCCGCTGCAGTTCGGGCCGGGTGAGGACCTCGACCGCTACCCCCGTACCTTCGAGGCCGACCTCGACCTCTGCGCGCGCGAGGGCGTCGACGTCGTCTACGCGCCGACCCGGGTGCACGATCCCGCACCGCTGGTCACGCTGAGTGCCGGCCCGCTCGGCGACGTCCTCGAGGGGGCGTCCCGGCCGGGCCACTTCGACGGGATGCTCACCCTGGTCGGGACGATGCTGCACCTCGTCCGGCCGGAGGTGGCCTTCTTCGGCCGCAAGGACGCCCAGCAGCTCGTCTGCATCCGCCGGATGGTCGCCGACCTGGCCTTCCCGGTGGAGATCGTCGGGGTACCGACGGTGCGTGACCCCGACGGTCTGGCCCTGTCCAGCCGGAACGCCTACCTTGGGGCGGAGCAGCGGCGCAGCGCGCTGGCGCTCTCCCGGGCGCTGTCCGCCGGCGCCGCGCGGGCCGGCGCGGGCGCCGGCACGGCCGCGGTGCTGGCCGCGGCCCGGTCCGTACTGGCCGCCGAGCCCGGCGTGGACGTCGACTATCTGACGCTGGCCAGCCCGTCCGATCTCGGGCCGGTCGAGGACGGGCCCGCCCTGCTGCTGGTCGCCGCCCGGGTCGGGAGCACCCGGCTGATCGACAACGTCGAACTCGTCCTGACGGGGGCGGCCGGCCCGGCCCCCGCGGGCAAGGAGGTCTGACCGGTGTTCCGGACCATGCTCACCTCGAAGATCCACCGGGCGACGGTCACCCAGGCCGACCTGCACTACGTGGGCTCGGTGACGATCGACGCCGACCTGATGGCGGCCGCCGACCTGCTGCCCGGCGAGCAGGTGACGATCGTCGACATCAACAACGGCGCCCGCCTGGAGACCTACGCGATCAGCGGCCCGGCCGGCAGCGGCGTCATCGGGATCAACGGGGCTGCCGCCCGGCTGGTGCACCCCGGCGACCTCGTCATCATCATCTCCTACGGGATGATGGACGACGCCGAGGCGCGCACCCACGTCCCGAAGGTGCTGTTCGTCGACGCGGAGAACCGGATCATCGGGCAGGGCGGCGACCCGGCGGCGGCGCTGCCGGGCGATCCGGCCAGTCTGCGCGGCGACGTCCTGGACGCGGCCGGTGCCCGGGGCCTGGGCAGGGGGGCGTAGCGCGGTGCCTGTTCTCCCACACCGGCTCGGCGCGCCCCGTCCGGGCTGGACCCGGCACGCCGACATCGTGGTGATCGGATCCGGGGTCGCCGGGCTCACCACCGTGCTGCGCGCGCGGGCGGCGAGCCCCGGCAGCCGCGTCCTGCTGGTCACCAAGGCCCTGCTGGACGCCGGATCGACCCGCTGGGCCCAGGGTGGCATCGCCGCGGCCCTGGGCCTCGGGGACTCGCCGGCCGAACACCACCGCGACACGCTCGTGGCCGGGGTGGGCCTGTGCGACCCGGCGGCGGTCGAGATCCTGGTCAGCGAAGGTCCCGCCCGGGTGCGGGAGCTCGCGGCGCTCGGCGCCCGGTTCGACCGGGAGCCCGACGGGGCGTTCTCGCTGACCCGCGAGGGCGGCCACCTGCGCGACCGCGTCGCGCACGCCGGTGGCGACGCCACCGGGCTGGAGGTGGAGCGCGCCCTGATCGCCGCCGTGCGCGCCGACCCGGCCATCGAGGTGCTCGAACACGCCCTCGTCCTGGATCTGCTCACGGACCGTAACGGCCGGGCGGTCGGAGCGACGCTGCACGTCCTCGGCGAGGGCAGCCGGGACGGCGTCGGCGCCGTGACGGCCCGCGCGATCGTCCTGGCCACCGGCGGTATGGGGCAGATCTTCGCCTCGACCACCAACCCGGCCGTCTCCACCGGCGACGGGGTGGCGCTCGCCCTGCGGGCCGGGGCGGTCGTGACCGACCTGGAGTTCGTCCAGTTCCACCCGACGGCGCTGTGGCTGCCCGAGCACGAGTCGGGCCAGCAGCCCCTGGTCAGCGAGGCGATGCGCGGCGAGGGCGCGCTGCTGGTGGACGCGGCCGGCCGGCGGGTGATGGCCGGCGTCCACCCGCTGGCCGACCTGGCGCCCCGCGACGTCGTCGCGAAGCAGATGTCGCGGGTGATGGCCGAGCAGGGGGTGCGCCACCTGTTCCTGGACGCCCGCCACCTGGGCGCCGAGACGCTGCTGCGCCGGTTCCCGACCATCACCGCCCGGTGCCGGGCCGCGGGCATCGACCCGGTGACCATGCCGATCCCGGTGGCCCCGGCGGCGCACTACGCCAGCGGCGGGGTCCGCACCGACGTGTGGGGGCGCACGAGTGTCCCCGGGCTGTACGCGTGCGGGGAGGTCGCCTGCACGGGGGTGCACGGGGCGAACCGGCTGGCGTCCAACAGCCTGCTGGAGGGGCTGGTGTTCGCGGCCCGGATCGCCGACCACATCGCCGGGCTGCCCGGGGTCCGCTCGGTGGACGGCCCGGATGGCACGCCGTCCACCGCGGAGCCGACGGGGGCCCGGGGTTCGGGCCTGACCGATCCGACCGAGCGCGGTGACCTGGCTCGGGCGATGACCGACGGGGCGGGCGTCCTGCGCAGCGCCGAGAGCCTGCGAGCGACGTCCAAGATGCTCGCCGGCCTCGGTGACCTGCGGGTCAGCGGGGCGACGGTGCAGGCCGGACCGGCGGCCTGGGAGATGACGAACCTGCGCACGGTGGCGACCGCGCTGGTCGCGGCGGCGGCGCTGCGCACCGAGACCCGCGGCTGCCACTGGCGCGAGGATTTCGGTGCCCGCGACGACGAGCACTGGCGCGGGCACGTGCTGACCAGGCTGGACCAGGAGGGGAAGCTGATCGTGACCTACGAGGCACCGTCGGCCGAGGACCGGTCGAACGGCGCGCGGGCGGCCCAGGACCAGCCGGCGCGGTCGGCGTGAGTGGCGGGCGGCCCGGGGCGCCGCTGGGCCCCGACCAGCTGTCGGCCGCCGTCCTCGCGGGGCTGAAGTCCGCCGGGCTGGACGCGGCGGCGGTCCTCGACGTGATCGGCCGGGCCCTCGCCGAGGATCTTCCGCTGGGCACGTCTCCCCAGGTCGGTGGGGTGGCCGGCCCGGCGGGTGAGACGGCCGGGGCAGCGGGCGAGGCGGCCTGGGCGGTGGACGCGACCTCCGCGGCGACCGTGGACGCGGCGCTGACCAGTACCGGTTCCGTGGTCTCCCGGGCGGACGGCGTGGTGGCGGGCGTGCCGGTCGCCGCGGCCGTGTTCGAGGTGCTGCTCGGCGCGGCGGTGACCGTGACGCCGACCAGCGCCGACGGTGACCGGGTCGTCCCGGGCACGGAGGTGCTCCGGGTGCGTGGTCCCGTCCGCGGGCTGCTCACCGCCGAGCGGACCGCGCTCAACCTGCTCTGCCACCTGTCCGGGGTGGCCACCGTGACCCGGTTGTGGGCCGACGCGGTCGCCGGTACCGGCGCGGCCGTCCGCGACACCCGCAAGACCCTGCCCGGCCTGCGCGCGCTGGAGAAGTACGCGGTGCGCTGCGGCGGCGGGCGCAACCACCGGATGTCGCTGACCGACGCCGCGCTGGTCAAGGACAACCACGTGATCGCGGCCGGCGGCGTGGCGGCGGCGTTCACCGCGGTGCGCGCCCGCTACCCGGACCTGCCCGTCGAGGTCGAGTGCGACACCGTCGAGCAGGTCGTCGAGGCGGTCGGCGCCGGGGCCGACCTGATTCTCTGTGACAACATGTCCCTGGACGAGCTGCGCGCGTCGGTCGCCGTCGCCCGGCCGGCCGGGGTCCTGCTGGAGGCCAGTGGCGGGCTCACCCTCGACGTGGCCGCCGCGGTGGCCGCCACCGGGGTCGACTTCCTCGCCGTCGGCGGGCTCACCCACTCGGCGCCCGCGCTCGACCTCGGCTTCGACCTCGCGGTGCCGGCTCCGCGCTGACGCCGGCGCGCCCGACGCCCGCGCGGTCGACGCCAGCGCGCCCCCACCCCCCGAAGCCGACACGCCCCGAAGTCGACAACCCTGGACGGCCGAAAGATGCTGCTGACGATCGACGTAGGCAACACGAACACCGTGCTGGGTGTTTTCGACGGCGATCAGCTCGCCAACTCGTGGCGGGTCCGCACCGATTCGCGAGCGACCGCCGACGAGCTGGGCTGGCTCTACCGTGGTCTCCTCGGTGACCACCCGATCGACGGTGTCTCGGTGTGTTCCACCGTGCCGGCCGCCCTGCGGGAGATCCGCCGGATGGTCAGCCGGACGTTCCCGGCGATGCCGACCGTCGTCGTCGAGCCGGGCACCCGGACGGGGGTGCCGATCCTCATCGACAACCCGAAGGAGGCCGGCGCCGACCGGATCATGAACACGCTGGCCGCCCACCACCTCTACGGCGGCCCGGTGATCGTGGTCGACTTCGGCACCGCCACGAACATCGACGTGGTGTCCGCCCGGGGCGAGTTCCTCGGCGGGGCGTTCGCGCCGGGCATCGAGGTCGCGCTGGACGCACTGGCCTCCCGTGCCGCCCAGCTGCGCAACGTCGAGCTGACCACCCCCCGCTCGGTGATCGGCAAGAGCACCGTCGAGGCCCTGCAGTCCGGGATGATCTACGGCGTCGTCGGCCAGGTGGACGCGCTGGTCCGCCGCATCCGGGCCGAGCTGGGCACACCGGCCACCACGATCGCCACCGGCGGCCTCGCCCCACTGGTGATCAAGGAGAGCGAGACCCTCGACAATCACGAGCCGCACCTGACCCTGATCGGGCTGCGTCTTGTCTTCGAGAAGAACGTCGAACCGCGCTGAGGTGAAGTCCGGGAAGACCCGGCCCGCGCCGCCCTATCGGATGTCCGACAACCACCCGGCCGCCGCCGGTGAAACAGCCGGACGCCGCGGCAAATCCTTTGCCAGGTCGTCAGCTACATCCCCGTTCCGGGCAGGAAACCGTCCGGCATCGGCGCGCCCGGGTTAGCCTCTCCCTCATGCGGCACAGCACGGGGGCGACCTCACGATTCGGCGGCCCGCACGGCCGGACGGCCCCGTCCACACGAACAGCGACGTTCAACCGAACAGCGCCGTTCACCTGGACGGTGCTTTTCGTCTCGGCCGCCCTGTTCCTTCTCGTCTGCACACCGATGGGGCTGGCCGGCACGGCCACCGCGGCCCCGGGAACGCTGACGGTGGCCGCGCTGGGCGACTCGTACTCCTCCGGCGAGGGATCACCCCCGTTCGAAGCGGCCTTCGCGAGCTGCCGGCGCAGCGCCGGGGCGTGGCCACGGCTGCTGGCCACCCTCGACCCGCCGGCCGCCAACGTCCTGCACGCGGCGTGCGGGGGCGCGACGACGGAGGCCCTGACCGAGCCCCAGCGGGGCTCCCCGCCCCAGCTCGACCAGCTGCGGGCCCTGCCGACCCGGCCGGACGTGGTGACGCTGACCATCGGCGGCAACGACGCCGGGTTCAGCCAGGTCATGTTCAGCTGTGTCGCGTGGAAGTGCTTCTGGGACGGCGACGACCGCCGCCGGCGCGACTACGTCCAGGACGTGCTTCCCGACATCCTGGTCACCACCTACAAAGAGGTGAAGGCGGCGGCTCCGGGCTCCCGGATCGTGGTCGTCGGCTATCCCACCATCGTTCCGCGGTCCCAGCGGGACAACACCTGCCGCTGGCTCGACAGCACCGAGCGCCGCCAGCTCGCCAGCCTCAACAACGCGCTCAACCGGACTATCCGCAATGCGGCGTCCGACGCCGGTGTCGAGTACGTGTCGACCGATCGCTCCCTGCGCGGTCATGAAATGTGCACCAAGGACTCCTGGGTGAACCCGATCGGTCTTTTCGGCGCGAGCCGGAGCCTCAGCGCCCATCCGACCCGGGCCGGGCAGGAAGCCATGGCGAAAACCGTCCACAAGGCTCTCTTCGACGACCGCTGACACCGGCCGGCCGGCGGCCGGCAGACGGCGGCCGGCAGACGGGCGGCAGCCTCAGTTCGCGGCGCGGCGGAGCTCGGTGAGTACCCGGTGGGTGTCGGCGGCCTCCCACCCCCCGCCGGCCAGGCCGGGATCGCGGGCCGTCCAGCGGTCGAGCAGCCGCACGCCGGCGCCGCGCAGCGTGCGACACGACGCCGCGAAGGCCGGGTGCGCCGCCTGCGCCTCCGCCAGGCAGGGCGCCGCGACGACCGGGAGCCCGAGGCCGAGCGCCTCGGTGAGCAGCCCCAGCACGAGGGTGTCCGCGATGCCGGCCGCCCACTTGTTGATCGTGTTGAAGGTCGCCGGGACGACCGCGAAGGCGGCCGGCGGCGGAAGCACGTCCGGCTGGCCCGGGAGCTTGTAGTCGGTGCGCACCGGATGCCCCGTAACCGCGGCGAGGGCGGGCAGGTCCAGCCAGGCGGCGGCCCGCGGTGTCGTCACGACGCACACGTCCCAGCCGTCCTGGCGGGCCTCGGCGGCGAAGTCCGCGGCGGCCAGCGCGGGCAGCGCCGCGCACACGACGTGGTAGAGCACTCGTGGTGAGGTCGTCATGGCTGCCCAGTCTCGGTGGCCGGCAGGCCCCGGTGCGAGACCTCCGCCGCGCGGATCGTCCGCGATCGTCCGCGGATCAATCACGGATCGTCCGCGGAAAGGCCGCGGACTTGCCGAATCGGCACCGCAGGCGCGCCGACTGCGGGAAGAATGTCTCGTCCGTGCCACTATGGACGACCGGGGCCGCGGGATCCTCCGGTCGACGACGGGGAGGCGCATGTCCGCCGCAGTGGTCGCGTTCTTCAACAACAAGGGCGGCGTGGGCAAGACCTCCCTCGTCTACCACCTGGCGAGCATGTACGCCGACCTCGGCCGCCGCGTCCTCGCGGCGGATCTCGACCCACAGGCGAACCTGACCGCCTCCTTCCTGGACGAGGACGCGCTCGAGCGGCTGTGGCACCCCGAGGCCCGGCGGTCCACCGCGCCGGCCCGGACCATCCACGGGATGCTGCGCCCGCTGATCGAGGGCACCGGTGACATCGCGCCCGCCCCCGGCCAGCTGGTCAGCGACAACCTCGTCCTGCTCCCCGGCGACCTGGAGCTCTCCGGCTTCGAGGACGAGCTCTCGCAGGCCTGGCCGCGCTGCCTCGAGGGACCCGGCAACCCCCGGGCCTTCCGCGTGATGAGCGCGCTGGGCCGACTGGTGCGCGCGGTGGCCGACCTGCACGACGTCGAGATCGTGGTGATCGACGTCGGCCCGAACCTCGGCGTGATCAACCGGGCCGCCCTGGTGGCCAGCGACCATGTCGTCGTCCCACTCGCCCCGGACCTGTTCAGCATGCAGGGCCTGCGCAACCTCGGCCCGGCCCTGCGGACGTGGCGCGACGGCTGGGCCGACCGGCTGGCCCGGGCCCCACGCGACGTGGCCGGCCTGCCCGGTGGGGGTATGCGCCCCCTCGGTTACGTCATGCTGACACCGCATGGGCGCTCCGACCGGCCCTCGCGCGCGCACAGCCGCTGGATCGCCCGCATGCCGACGGTCTACGCGCAGGAGGTTCTCGGCGTCGCCCCCCGGGTGCCGGTCGACATCGCCGTCGACCAGCACTGTCTGGCGCAGGTGCAGCACTACCGCAGCCTCATGCCGCTCGCGCAGCTCTCCCGGCGGCCGGTCTTCGCGTTGCGCCCGTCGGACGGCATCGTCGGAAGCCACCTACAGACCACACAGCGCGCCTACCGTGACTTCTCCACGCTGGCCGTCCGGATCGCACGCCGGATGGCCGAGGCCGAACGGCAGCCCACCCCCCGGGCACTCGAGCCCGCCCCGCGGCCGCTCGAGCCCGCCCCGCGGGCAGCGCACCGCCCCCTGGACGGCCGGCCGCCGGTCGCGACCCCGGTGGCCGGGTCCGTGACAGGTTCCGCCGCAGGCTCTATGGCCGGTTCCGCGGCAGGTCCGGCGGCAGGTTCGGCGGTCGGCCCCGTGGCGGGTCCCGCCACGGGGGGCGGTCCGCGCCCGGTCCTCGGCCCCGGCACCGAGGTGGCCCTGAGCAGAGTCCCGGTCACCCGGGCCGAGCCTTCCCCGCACGTGCCGACGGCCGGCTCCCCAGCCACCCGCGTCCCCACGGGCCCGCCCGCAGGCACCCCGACCGGCCCAGGCCCGGGACTGCCAGCCGGACCTTTCGCGGACGTACCCGCCCGGCCCATCGCCGGCATGCCCCGCGGACTCGGTGGGGGGATGGCCGGCGGGCCCGGTCTGGCCGTCGGTGCCCCGGTGACCCCCGAGGCAGGCATCGCCCCCAGCCCGGACTCCGTCAGCCCGGTCTCGATGGCCGCTCCGCTGCCCCCGGGGCTGCCGCCCACCGTCGCCATACCCCGGGCGCGCCCCGACCGCCGCCCCCGCCCCGGCCACCCCGGCTGACCCCACCCCACCCGCCCCGGGCTGCTCGCCGCCGGCCAACCCGCACCCGGCCCACCCGGGCCACCCGCCCCGGCCCGGCCCGGCCCGGCGGAGCCTCGCCGGTGCCGGTGACGGCCCGGGTCGGCGCCACCGGGCCTCTCCTCTTGTGATGAGCCGGGTCGAGGCGGACTCGGGGTATAAGGTCAGGCTCACCTGCTGATCTCGTCGGCGCGGCCCCAGGTCGGGTCAACCCCGAATCGGGCGCGTCACGGTCAGGAGTGTCACAGGTTCGCCGAGTCACCGGCCAGTTGGGTCACCGGCCAGATCGGTCATCGACCCCCGAGTCGCCCAGTCACGCAGATCGTCCGCGACGAACCCGTCCGTGGTCGGTTCAGTGCGCTCGTACGCGGGGCAGGCAGCGAGGAAGAAGGCGGCGCCCGGCGGGCTTGTCCGACGAGCCCACCGAGTCGAGCCTGGTCCACCAGGGCAGATGCGGCGGCACACCGACCATTTCCGGGCGAACCCGGACGTCGCGCACTCAAACCTTCCGTGGACTGTGACGAATCCGTCTTACCGGCCAAGCGGGCCCGCGACCAGCCGCGACGCCCTCGACGCACCGGCGGGTGCGCGACGCCGAGTTGACGGAGAGGGTCAAGTTAGGCTTACCTAACAACATGTCTTCCGCAACGCCTCTCCGGTTGCAGTCCGGGCCGGCGGCGGCCTCCCCGGTGGCAGTCCTCCCGACGAGGACCCTGACCGCGACGCCGCGCTCGGCCCGCCCGCCCGGCGCGACGGTAGCCGCGCGATCGACCGCCGGACCACGCAGATGATTCCGGCCCAGAACTGTGCGAACCGGCCCGCCGGCCTGGCGGGTTTCGGCTCCACGTTCCAAGCGGTGGCCCCGGCCCTCGACCACCGCCACGCGATCGCCGGGTCGCCCGAGCCGGTCGACGGCTGGATCGACGCCACCGACCTGCGCAGCCCCGCGGGGCTGGACGCGGCGCTCAGCGTCATCCGTGACGATCACCAGGCCAGCGCCGAGGTCGCCGTCAGCTACCTCACCGCCTGGTACTCGGCGACCATCGTCGGGCCGGCCGTCACCGCGTTCGTTCTCACCGGCCGGGTCCCTGACCTCGACCCGGCGGGAATCTCGGTGCACTGCCGCGAAGGCGGTTGGTTCGACGCCACCGCGTTCCGAACGCGGCGGATCACGATCATGGATTCGGATCCGGTCCTGACGGCCCCGCCGACGCCGCCCCACGCACGGGAGCGGCCGGTACCGGGGCTAACGGCCCAGGCCGGCGGCTCCGCGGTCACCGAGCGGGTGCTCCCGGCCAGTACGGTCGCCGCGGACACCGCCATCACCGGCACCGCCATCACCGGCACAGCCGTCGCCGACACAGCCGTCGCCGACACGGCGGCGACACTCGTCGGCTACCCGGGCAGTCCCACGGTGGACGACCCGATCGAGGTCGTGGAGGTCGTGGCCGACGTCGAGACGCTGCGCTCGCGGCTCGTGAGCCAGATCGTCGGCCATCTGGAGCCCGTGCTCGCCGATCTACGCCCACGGGCCCGTCTCGGGCAGGCGGCGCTGTGGGGCGCCGTCGCCGCGCAGTGCGGCCGCGCCTTTCTTCTCACCGAACGGGTGAGTGGTGATCCCCACGCCGGCCGGTTGGAGGCGGACGCCTTCTTCGCGAGCGCCTCACCCCCGCTGCGGGCGAGGCCGACCTGGCAGCAGTTCGTCCATCACGGCCGACCGTACACGGGCATGCGGCGCGGCTCGTGCTGTCTGGCACACCGGCTGACCGCCGAGTTCTGCACCGCGTGTCCGTTCGTGGCCGCCGATGAGCGCGAGAGCCGGCTCCGGGAGTGGATCGACAGCCAGGGTCCGGGTGGTCTCGCCGTGTGACCCGACGTCCACGGGGCGAGGACGGGCGGGGCCGGCTCCGGTCCGGTCGGCCGGGCTCGGGTGGAGCTCGGACAAGCTCGGGTGGTACCCGGCCTGGAGGGCCGCGTGCTGGACGGCCTTCCTCCGGAGGAACCTGGTCCAAACGCACGCCACCAGGCCAGACGTGGTCTCAACGTGGCCTGAATCACACTGAAGGGCTACCCGAGCATCAGTTACCGTCGGTAGTGCTGGATTCGGATCCAGCCGGTGGCCAGGGCCCTCAGTACGCCCGTTCCCGCCACCGTCCCGGAGCATCGCGGCTCCGGCCACAAGTTCTGATCATCTGCCCGTCGAGCCCCGTCCCAGGACTGTCGGGGTCACCGTGTCGTTCCGCTCTTGGCGGAACCACGTGACGGAATCATGCCTGGTCGGCCACGGTTGCGATGAACGTCTCCGCTGGTCGGCCGGCAATCCGGCCGCGACGCCGTCCCCCACGAGGAGGACGGTTCCGGCGGGTAGGTTTCTGTTCGATGCGTGAGGACATGCCTCGGCGGAGCTAGCATGCGGATACCGGCTGTCGTGTGGTCGGTCGCAGCTCGAAGGAGCGCACATGTTCGAGAGGTTCACCGACCGGGCACGTCGGGTCGTCGTCCTGGCCCAAGAAGAGGCCAGGATGCTCAACCACAACTACATCGGGACCGAGCACATCCTGCTCGGCCTGATCCACGAGGGCGAGGGCGTAGCTGCTAAGGCCCTCGAGTCGCTCGGGATCTCGCTCGAGGGTGTGCGGTCACAGGTCGAAGAGATCATCGGGCAGGGTCAGCAGGCGCCGAGCGGGCACATCCCGTTCACGCCCCGGGCCAAGAAGGTCCTCGAGCTGTCCCTGCGTGAGGCTCTCCAACTCGGCCACAACTACATCGGCACCGAGCACATCCTGCTCGGCCTGATCCGCGAGGGCGAGGGCGTCGCCGCCCAGGTGCTGGTCAAGCTCGGCGCGGACCTCAACCGGGTCCGCCAGCAGGTCATCCAGCTCCTGTCCGGCTACCAGGGCAAGGGCGACCCGGCGACCGCCGGCGCCCCGGCCGAGGGAACGCCGTCGACCTCGCTGGTCCTCGACCAGTTCGGCCGCAACCTCACCGCGGCCGCTCGTGAGTCCAAGCTCGACCCGGTCATCGGGCGCGAGAAGGAGATCGAGCGTGTCATGCAGGTGCTGTCGCGCCGGACGAAGAACAACCCCGTCCTGATCGGCGAGCCCGGCGTCGGCAAGACCGCCGTCGTCGAGGGGCTCGCGCAGGCGATCGTCAAGGGCGAGGTCCCCGAGACCCTGAAGGACAAGCAGCTCTACACCCTCGACCTCGGCGCGCTCGTCGCCGGGTCCCGCTACCGCGGTGACTTCGAGGAGCGGCTGAAGAAGGTCCTCAAGGAGATCCGCACCCGCGGCGACATCATCCTGTTCATCGACGAGCTGCACACGCTCGTCGGCGCGGGTGCCGCCGAGGGCGCGATCGACGCCGCCTCCATCCTCAAGCCGATGCTGGCGCGCGGCGAGCTGCAGACGATCGGCGCGACCACCCTGGACGAGTACCGCAAGCACCTGGAGAAGGACGCCGCTCTCGAGCGGCGGTTCCAGCCGATCCAGGTAGCGGAGCCGTCGGTGGCGCACACCATCGAGATCCTCAAGGGCCTGCGCGACCGGTACGAGGCGCACCACCGCGTCTCGATCACCGACGCCGCCCTGGTGGCCGCGGCCTCGCTGGCCGACCGCTACATCTCCGACCGGTTCCTGCCGGACAAGGCCATCGACCTGATCGACGAGGCCGGCTCCCGGATGCGCATCCGCCGGATGACCGCTCCGCCGGACCTGCGGGAGTTCGACGAGCGCATCGCGAACGTCCGCCGGGACAAGGAGTCCGCGATCGACGCGCAGGACTTCGAGAAGGCCGCGTCGCTGCGCGACAAGGAGAAGACCCTGCTGGCCGAGAAGGCCAAGCGGGAGAAGGAGTGGAAGGCCGGCGACATGGACGTCGTCGCCGAGGTCGGCGACGAGGAGATCGCGGAGGTCCTCGCGATCTGGACCGGCATCCCGGTCTTCAAGCTCACCGAGGAGGAGACCGCGCGTCTGCTCCGCATGGAGGACGAGCTGCACCGCCGGGTCATCGGCCAGGAGCAGGCCATCAAGGCCGTCTCCCAGGCGATCCGGCGCACCCGCGCCGGTCTGAAGGACCCGAAGCGCCCCGGCGGCTCGTTCATCTTCGCCGGCCCGTCCGGTGTCGGTAAGACGGAGCTGTCGAAGACGCTGGCGGAGTTCCTCTTCGGCGACGAGGACTCGCTCATCCAGCTCGACATGTCCGAGTACATGGAGAAGCACACCGTCTCACGGCTGGTGGGCTCCCCGCCCGGCTACGTCGGGTACGAGGAGGGCGGCCAGCTCACCGAGCGGGTGCGGCGCAAGCCGTTCTCCGTGGTCCTCTTCGACGAGGTCGAGAAGGCCCACCCGGACGTCTTCAACACGCTCCTGCAGATCCTGGAGGACGGTCGCCTGACCGACTCCCAGGGCCGGCTGGTCGACTTCAAGAACACCGTCCTGATCATGACGTCGAACCTGGGCACCCGGGACATCTCCAAGGGCCCCGGCATCGGCTTCGCCACCGGTCAGGGCGCGGTCGACTACGAGCGGATGAAGGCGAAGGTCCAGGACGAGCTCAAGCAGCACTTCCGGCCTGAGTTCCTGAACCGGATCGACGACATCATCGTCTTCCACCAGCTCTCCGAGAACGAGATCATCCAGATCGTGGATCTCATGCTCGCCCGCGTCGACGGCCAGCTGAAGAACAAGGACATGGCGCTGGAGCTCACGCCCGCCGCCAAGGTCCTGCTCGCCAAGCGCGGCTACGACCCGGTGCTCGGCGCCCGGCCGCTGCGCCGGACGATCCAGCGGGAGATCGAGGACGTCCTGTCCGAGAAGATCCTTTACGGGACGCTGCGTCCGGGCGAGATCGTGGTCGGCGACGTCGAGGGCGAGGGCGAGGAGGCGAAGTTCGTCTTCCGCGGTGAGCCGAAGCCGAACTCGGTGCCGGACTCCCCGCCGATCGACCTCGCCAAGTCCAGCGAGTGAGATCGGCCCGCAGGACGCCCCGCGCGTGAGGTGACGGCCGGTTCCGCCATGAAGCGGGCCGTCATCCACTCCGGGCCGGAGACCCATCCGAAGGGCGGTTGCGCGCCAGCGCAGCCGCCCTTCGGCGTCCGCGGCCACGGCGGCGCCCCCGCTTGCCACCGCGGCCACCAGTCGTAGCCACACGTAGCCAGTAGCCAGCCCCGTAGCCGGCCGTAGCCACCGGAAGTCATGCCTCACAGCCTTCGCGGTCCACGACGTTCCCGGGCACGATCCTCCAAGTCGCCGACCTCCGCACCACGAGACGCCGCACCGCTTACCCCCGCGCCACGAGACCCGACATCACGGGACGTCCCGTCGCGGCCCGACGGCCCGTCGTCGCTGGCCGAGCACGGGGTGCACCTCGCCTTCGGTCCGGATCCGGCGACGTCGATGGTGGTCTCCTGGATCACCCCGGCACCAGTGGCCCGGCCACTGGTCCAGGTGATCACGGGTGCCGCCGGGGCCGTCCGCGAGGTCGAGGCCGGCTCCAGGTCGTACACGGACGCGGTCACCGGATGGCGGATCCACGCGCACCACGCGCTGTTGGACGACCTGGAACCGGACACCCGGTACACCTACGAGATCACCTACGAGACCGCACCCGAGACCACTGACGGGACCCCGGACGGGACTCCGGCTGTCGGCACCGTCCGCGCGGTGGGCGGGGCCTCGTTCCGCACGGCCCCCCGCGGCCGGGCCGCCTTCACCTTCACCTGCTTCGGCGATCACGGCACCGATGCGTCCGACGACCCGTTCGGCACACCGGCCTCCGGCGCGCTCGTCGCCGGCGTCGAGCGGGTGGACCCGCTGTTCACCCTGGTCGACGGCGATCTGGCCTATTCGAACGTCAGCGACGCCCCGCCGCGGGCGTGGGCGGACTGGTTCGCGATGATCAGCACCTCGGCCGCGCGCCGCCCGTGGATGCCGAGTGTCGGCAACCACGAGACCGAGCGGGGCAACGGCGCGCTGGGGCTCGCCGCGTACCAGACCTACTTCCAGCTGCCGGACAACGACGAGGAGCCGTACCTGACCGGCCTCTGGTACGCCTTCACCGTCGGCGGCGTGCGGTTCGTCGTGCTCAGCGGCGACGACGTCTGCTACCAGGACGCCGGCCGTGTGTATCTGCGCGGCTACAGCTCGGGCCGGCAGACCGCCTGGCTCGAGCGGCAGCTGGCCGAGGCCCGGGCGGACCGGACGGTCGACTGGATCGTCGTCGCCCTGCACCAGGCCGCCGTCTCCACGGCTGAGTACCACAACGGCGCGGATCTCGGCCTGCGCGAGGCCTGGCTGCCGCTGTTCGACCGCTACGGCGTCGACCTGGTGATCTCCGGGCACGAACACCACTACGAGCGCACCTATCCGCTCCGGGGAGTCGTGGACGGCACCCCGACGCTGACCCCGCGACCGGTTCCGGGCTCGGTGTCCGTCGCCGGCGACGCGAGTGCGATCGGCGCGGGCGGGAGCGCCGGCGGCGAGACCGAGGGCGAGGCCGGGACCGGGGCTGGGGCTGGGGCTGGGGCTGGGATTGGGGCCGGCGCGGCCACACTGGACACGTCCGCCGGGACGGTGCACATGTTGATCGGCACCGGTGGCTCGTCCACGCCGTCGGCCGGCCAGCTGTACGACCCGCCGGCGTGCCGGGTGGTCGTCGGCGTGCGGGAGCGTGCCCCCGGGCAGCGCCAGCGCGCCTCGATCCGCGTGGTCGAGGCGGCGCCGTGGCTGGCGGCCCGTTTCCCCGAGCATCCGTACGCGTTCGCCGCGCTCACCGTCGATCCGGGCCAGCCGGGCGGGACGACCCGCCTCCAGGTCACCGTCTACGACTCGGCGAACGCCGTGCCCGTGCCGTTCGACGGCTTCACCCTCGCCCGCCCACGCGCCGACGCCATCTGAGCGACCGGGCGTCAGGGCCTTCCGGTGACGCCACACTTCCGGCGATACTGACCTTTGGGTGATACGGACGGGAACCCGACACCCGCTGCCGGTGACCGGCAGGCCCCTGACACGGCATCGGCGGAATCAGCTGCTTTCTGTCGCAGTCCTGACACAGGCCCGGTCTTCGCCGAGTTGTTGCCTTTGGTTATGTATGGAGACGGCTGCCGACACGTCCTATAGCGTGATCGGGTTGTCGTGGCGGGGACGGAGGCCATGGGTAGCTCACTGGTACCAATCATGCTCATCGTGGTGCTTCTGGTGGGCGCGGTGGTTTTCGTCGTCCTGTCCAGTCGCGCACCACGCACCGGGTACGAGTCCGGGCGCAGGCGCTCACTGGAGACGAGACGCTCGCGGCCCGGCAGCATCCCGCTGCGCGACACCCCGGAGCCCCCGGCTCCGGACGCGCCGGACCCCGGCGGGGCGGACCCACAGTCACCGGACGACGTCGTACCCGGCTTCACGGCGCCCGCGGGTGCTCCCGCCGCGGTGCGGGTGGCGCCTGCCGCGGACGGCACGAGCCGCGGCGACGGCACGGACCCCGGCGACGGCGGGGTGGGCGGGCCGGGTCCGGACGACGGTTCCGCCTGGGGCGACGCCGGATGGGGCGACGCCGGATGGGGCGACGCCGACGCCACCCGGGTCGAGAGTCCGCTCGATCCCGGTCACGGCGCCACCGGCCACGGGGCCGCCGGCGCGCCGGGGAGTACAGCGAATGACACCGACACGGTCGTGTCCGCTACGGAAAGCGGCCGGACCGGCGGTCACAATATCGGTGGCGCGTACACGTCACGCGCCGATACCGGCGCGGTCCCGGCGGATCCGTCCCCTCCGGGCGCGTACCTCACCGGAGCCGCACAGCCCGGCGGCCCCCACACCGGCGCCCACGGCACGGGGGGTATCGACATGAGCGGACTCGACTCAGGCGGCAGGGACACCTACATGAACGACAGCCGAGACCCGGATGCCACCGGGTGGACCCCGCCCCCCAGCGGGCGCCCCCACCATGGCGAGGCGGACGACTCCGCCTACCGACTCGCGGTCGACGACCGCGACCCGCTCGCCGGCGGCTTCCCGCACCAGACGCCGTCGGGGTACTCCGGACCGGCCTCCTACCCCGACCCGACGGCCGGCGAGACGGCGCGGATCGGCTCGACCGCGCCGTCCGGGCCCGGCGCGGCCGGCGGTTACGGCGCCGGCGGTTACGGGACGGACGCTTACGGGACGGACGCGGCCGGTGGTGAGGCGGCCTGGGGCGCCGCGGCCTCGCCGACGACGACCGCGCCGACCATTCCCACCCCCGAAGCCTCCGCGCCCGGTCTGGTCGCGGCCGAGCCGGTCCACACCACGGCTCCCGCGCTGCGGCTGGCCGCGGCCGGCCGCACCCGGCGTGGCAAGCGCGGCGGCCCCAACGAGGACGCCTACGTCGTGTCGGACGGTCTGCTCGCCGTCTCCGACGGTGTCGGCGGGGAGGCCGCCGGCCAGATCGCCTCGACGCTGACGGTCACCACGGTGGCCGGGTTCCGTCCCCAGTACGCCGAGGACCCGGCTGACGGGCTACGCCAGGCGGTCGCCCGGGCGAACCAGGTCGTGCGGGAGAAGCCCCGGCAGGAGCCGTCCTGGCGGGGCATGGCCTGCACCCTCGACGTGGTCATCCTCGGCCGCCAGCAGTCGACGGGCGAGACGCTGTTCATCGCCCACGTCGGCGACAGCTCCGTCTGGCTGCAGCCGCAGAAGGGCCGCCCGCGCCAGGTCACGACACCGCACGCCATCAAGAACGGCCCGCTGCTCAACGCCATCGGCCTGGCCGACCGGATCGAGGCCGACATCCTGCGCGAGGCGGTGCGGGCCGGTGACCGGGTGATCCTGGGCAGTGACGGCATCACGAAGGTGATGACCCCCGAGCAGCTGCTGGGGCTGATGACCGAGCTCGGCCCGGAGCCCCCGGAGCGGGCGGCGGACGCCCTGGTGGAGGCGGCGCTGCTGGCCGGCGCCCGCGACGACACGACCATCGTCGTCGCCGACCTGGTCTCGGAGCCGTCGGCGCGATGACGGCCCACCGCCCGGAGTGACCGCCGGCGGTTCCCGAGGTCCGTCGGGCGGTCCGGGTCCACCCGGTCCGCCCGGCCGGCCGGGCCGGTTGGGCCGGCTCGCCCGGGAACTGGACCCGCGCCACCTGCTCGGCGGGGTGGTGGCGCGGGCGGCGCGGCTCTACGCGACGCTGCTGTTCGGCCGGATGGGACGGATCGGCCGCTGGCTGCGCCGCCACCTGCTCGGCACGTTCCTCGTGCTCGGGCTGATCGCCTTCGTGCTGAGCCTCATCGGCGCGTATCAGCACTTCTCCGCGGACCCCGCGGCGTTCACCTGGGCGAACGTGATCTTCTTCGCCTCGACGCTGTTCCTCGCCGACGGCACGATGTTCGAGAACGGCGGGCAGTTCCCCCCGGCGCTGGAGGTCGCCCGCTTCCTCGCCCCGCTGGCGACGGCCGTCGGTGTCGCCGACGCCGCCAGCACCCTGTTCGCACACCGGTTCGAGCGGTTCCGCGCCCGGCACGCGCACCGGCACGTCATCGTCTGCGGCACCGGGCCGACCGCCTCCGCGCTCGTGGACAAGCTCGTCGGCAGCAGCCGGGTGGTGCTGGTCGCCGAGGACGCCGAACGGGAGTACCCGGACGCCGAGCGGCCCCCGAACCTGCTGCGGGTCATCGGTGACCCGGTGGAGCGGCTCGTCCTGGCCAGCGCGGGCATCACGCGGGCCGACGTCGTCTACAGCTGCCTGGACGACACCGCGTCCAACCTCGCCGTCGCGCTCACCGCCCGTGGCGTCGTGCGGTCCAGCCGGGCCGGCAGCCGTCGGCTCTCCACCACCCGGCTGGACCATCCGCTGCGCTGCCTGGCCCAGGTAGGCGATCTCTCGCTGCTGCCGCACCTGCGGGCGCGCCGCATCGGCCTGGAGAACGACCCGGGCTTCCGCCTCGACTTCTTCGCGGTGGAGGTGCTCGGCGCGCACGCCATGCTGAACGGCAACGCGCCCGCCTGGGCCCGGCCGGACGGCTTCCCCGACCCGCGGGCGCGCCCGGCGCCCGTCGTCGTTCTCGGGCTGTCCGACCTGGGCCAGGCCGTGGTGATGGAGCTGGCGCGGCGCTGGCGGGACAACAGCGCGCCCGGCGCGCCGCCGCTGCGGATCGTCCTGTCGGGGCGGAACGCGACCCTCGAGGCGGCGGCGATGCGCTCACGGGAGCCGGCGCTGGCCCGGGTGGAGCTGATGGCCCACGACAGTCCGTCCGGGGAACTGCCCGGGGCGGTCCTCGAACTGGACGACCCGGTCGAGGGGACCCGGACCGTCCCGCCGGAGTTCGTCTACGTGTGCCACGGCGACGAGGAGGAGGCGCTGCTGCGTGGGCTGGAGGTGGCGCGCGCGCTGGGCGCCACCAGCCTCGGCGAGCACGGCACCCGGGTGGTCGTGCGCACCGGCCGGCAGCGCAGCTTCGAGGACGTCTTCGGCTCGCGCGAGGCGCCCGGCGACCCGGACGGCCCCGACGACGACCCGGACGACGCGGGCGGCCCGGATGACCCGGACCCGCCGGTCCCGCCGCCGCCCGGCCCGCGGCGACGCGGCGGCGGTGCGCTGCTGGACGACGTCCAGGGCGGGTTGCGGTTCTTCGCGGTGAACGACGAGGCGCTGCCGCTCGACCCGGGGGCGAACGACCTCATCGAGCGCTTCGCGCGGATCATCCACGAGAAGTACCTGTTCAAGGAGCTGACCGGCGGGGCGGTGCTGCGCACGCGGCGCAGCCTGCGCCCCTGGGACGAACTGGACGACGATCTGCGGGCCGCCAACCTGGCGCAGGCGATCGGGTACAGCGACGTCCTGCGCCGGCGGAACTGGATGCTCATGCCGGCCGGGGAGCACGACCCGGAGTTCGTCTTCACCCCGGAGGAGCTGGCGGAGCTCGCCCGGGAGGAGCACGCCCGCTGGCGGCGTGAGCGGGAGAGCCGCGGGGTGCGGTACGGGCCGGTCGAGCGGGGCGGCTCCGATCCACGCCATCCCTCGCTCGTCGACTGGGAGCAGCTCTCCCCGGCGGACCAGGACCGCGACCGCGACGTGGTGCGCAACATGCCCGAGGTGCTGGCCATGGCCGGCCTGCGCATCGTCCGGATGACCCCCCGCCCACCCGGCTGACCCGACCGCCGCGGACCCGCGGCGGTGGCGGTGGCGATCGCCGGCGCCGGCGCCGGCAGCGGCAGCGGCAGCGGCAGCGGCGTCAGTGCAGGCGGTGGTCGGCCGGGCAGTCCAGGGCGCTGGCCCGGGTCAGGCCGTCCACGGAGAGCCGGGCGGACAGGCGCACCGCGCCGGCCGACTGGGTGAGGATGCCCGTCCAGCCGCCGGCGGCCCGGAACACGCAGGCGTCACCCTCGGTAAGCTGCCAGTACGGCGTGTAGTGCACCAGGACCGTGGCGACCCCCGGGCTGGCGAACGACACCGCGACGGAGCTGACGCCCAGCTCGGTGAGGGTCGCCGGGCCCCGCACGAGGCCGGACGAATCCCGGACCAGCCAGACCTTCCAGTCGGCGTTCTGCCAGGCCAGCTCCAGGTAGGGCAGGCCGGAACGGAGCAGCTTCGCCTCGGCGACCGCGGACGGGTCGAGATCGACGTTGGGCAGCGCGACATACGTGACGCCGCGGGCCAGCAGCCACTCGTGGTAGGTCTCCGCGGTGAGCGTCCCGTCGTAGAACAGGGCGTTGTACTTGCTGTCGAGCTGGCGGAGCCAGCCGCGGGCCATGGGCAGCCGCGGGGCGACGTACCGGGCCTCCCAGTGCGCCTGGGTGAAGGGGATCTCGACCCGCCCCGCCGGCACGGGGCCGTCGTTGTCCAGATAGCCCAGCAGGTCGGTGTAGTACCCGGGCGCCGCGGACGGATCACCATGGGTCACGAACGCGCCGTGGATGGGCCCGATCTGCCAGCCGATCAACGGGATGGCGACCACCGCGAGCGCCCGCGGCCGGGTGGCCAGGAACACCGCGGCGGCGGGGCCGGCGAGCAGCGTCGCCGGCCGGGTGATGTTCCCCCCGACCTGGGTGGGCACGAAGAAGAACACGATCGCCGCGCCCGCCCACAGCAACAGCCCGTTGCGGACCGCCCGGTGCTCCTTCGGGACGAGCAGCAGCCCACCACCGATCAGGGCCAGCAGCGACAGGAAGGTCACCGCCGGGAAGGGCTGGTAGCCCTCCTCCGGGAAGGCGAGGGCGACGATGATCCCGGCTCCGGCCCCACCGAAGGCGAGGATCACCCGGCGCGGCAGCGACCCGGTCAGCGCCAGCGCCAGGCCCACCATGAGCACGAAGCCGGCGGCCAGCGGCGAGGCCAGCGAGGACAGCACCGCCCCGGCCCAGACCAGCCACACCCGGCGCTCGCGCGCCCCGACCAGCGCGACGGCACCGAAGGCCATGCCGAGCGCGAAGGGCATCCGGCCGACCACCAGATTGGCCACGGTGGCCACCGCGAACCACAGCAGCGGCAGGTCCTGCCCGCGGCGCACCCCCGGCCCGCGCAGCAGCCTGGTGACGGCGACGGTCGACGCGACGCAGGCGAGCGCGCCCACCGCCTGCACGCCCAGCAGGGCGCCCAGTGGGGGGAACAGGACGCTGTAGCCCGGTATCGTATGGCCGCCGTACCAGCCGTCGTCCCACAGCACCGCGCCGCCGTGCTCGAACAGCCACACCCGATACTCCTGGGCGGGGGTGTCGGGGCCGGTCACGTCGAGGCACACGCAGACCAGGCACAGGACGGCGGTCAGCAGCCAGGGGCGCCGCCGCACCGCCGTCCCCAGCGTCGCGGCCCCCTCGGCCAGCCGGCTGCGGCGACGGGATTCCACGGCGAGGCAGGAGGCTGGTGCGAGTGAGTCGTGGCGACGCCCGGTTCCGCCCGGCCGGAGGATCCCCGACCCGGCCGGCGCGTCAGCGGTGGTTCCGACCGGTGGTTCGGGCGTCGCGAGCAGACCCACCCGCCACCTCCCCACCTTCCGCCGCCGGTCCGTCCGGCGCCGTGACCGCCCAGGGCGACCCGCGGGCCGCCCGTCGGGGCGTGCCCGGCCGGGCGGACGGCCCCGCCGAGCCCGTTGGACCATCCCATCCCGAGCTGCACGGCCGCGTCGACCGAGGGGCCGGTGGCCGGCCCGCGTGGCGACTGGTCGTGGCCGGCACGATCGCCGCCGCGCTCGCCATGATCTGCGAGGCCCGGCTCGGGCCGCGAGATCCCGAAGTTGTCGACCCGTCGTCCTGGTGGGGAATTCTCCCATCCGGACAGCCCACGGACACGGCCAGGGGCGTGCTTGCCGCCACAGCCGGGCTGGCCGTGATCGGGCTCTGTCTGAGCTGGCTGCTTCTGCTGGCCCGTGCGCGCCGCGGGACGATCTCGCCGCGGGCGGCCGGCGCCGCCGCGCTCGCGTGGGCCGTCCCGTTCGCGGTGGGGCCGCCGCTGTTCAGCCGGGATGTCTACGCCTACGCCGCCCAGGGCGAGCTCGCCCACCACGGTCTCGACCCGGCGACGCACGGCGTCAACAGTCTGCTGTCCCGGGACTCGGGCGCCGATCTGTTCGTCGCCGCGGTCGATCCGCGGTGGCGCGACACACACGCCCCCTACGGGGGGTTGGGGGTGGGTGCCGAACGGGCGTGCGCCGCGCTCGCCGACCTGCTCGGGACCGGCGCGGCCGGGACGGTCGCCGCGCTGCGGGTGGTCGCCCTGATCTCGACCGTCGCCCTGGTCGCCCTGGCGCTGCGGCTGCCCGGCCGGTCGGACCAGGACGACCGTTCCGGCCAGGCGGACCAGGACGGCCGGCGCGGCCGGGCGGCGGCGATCACACTCGCTCTGCTGGCGGCGAACCCGTTCGTGATCATTCATCTGGTCGGGGGCGCGCACCTGGACGCCCTCGCCGCCGCGCTGCTCACCGCGGCGCTGGTGACGGACCGGGCTCGGACGTCCGACCGCGGTGCCGGCTGGGCTCTCGGCGCCGCCGCCGTGGCCCTCGCGTGTCTCGCCGGCAGCGTGAAGGCCACCGCGTTCCTCGGTGCCGGCTGGCTGGTCTTCGTCCACGTCCGGGACGCCTGGCACCGCGAGCCGGCTCTCGGCACCGGGCGGCCCGGCTCGGATGAGCGGCCCGGCGCCGGTGGGCGGGCGGCGGCGGTCGGGCGGGCGCTCGCCGCGGACACCGCGGCGGCGGCCGGGGCGCTGCTGGTCGGGATGGCCGCGGGCGGGTTCGGGCCGACCTGGATCGGCGCGCTGGCCACCTCGGGCAAGCTCGAGACCGGCATCGCGCCCGCCTCGATCCTCGCGAGCCTCGTCGGCCTCGCACCGCGGATCTTCGGGCTGGAGTGGCCCGGCGGCTCCGACGCCGTGCTCGGCGCCACCCGCACCGTCGTGCTGGCCGGCGTCGGCCTGACCGTCGCCTGGCTCGCGCTGCGGACCTGGCCGGGCCGGTCGGCCGACCGACCGGAGTCCGGCCGCCGGGACGACCTGATCGTCGTGGGGTTCGGGGGGATGGCCGTGGCGCTCGGGTCGCCGGTGGTCTACCCGTGGTATCTCGCCCTGAGCGTGCCGTTCCTGGCCGTGCTGGTCGCGCTCGCCCCGCCCCCGGTCGGACGGCAGACCCGCGCGGCCGTCGGGCTGATCGCCGTCACGTCGGTGTGGTTGTGCCTCGCGACGCTGTCGCCGCTCGCCGCCACCTGGCGACTGCTCGGCCGGACCTACCCGCTGCTCGGCGTCGCGCTGGCGGTGGTGCTGGTGGCAGCGTTGTCAGCGGCGACGGTGGCGGCTGTCCGGCGCCGGGCGATTCCCGGGCCGCGGCCCGGAGCGCGTACCACGCCGCGGTGACGAGCACGGCGTTGCGCGCGACCAGCAGCAACCCGCCGACGACCCGCCCCTGCACGACGTCGTTGTAACGCCACGGGTAGACGACCTGCGAGAGCACGGCGCAGACGGCGAGCAGCCCCGCCGCGTCGACCTTCCGGCCACGTGGCCCGGCGGTGGACGGACGGCTGGCGGCGGCGGCGAGGACGAGCAGCCAGACCAGGTACTGCGGGCTGAGCACCCGTGAGGTGACCACAACCATCAGGACCAGCACGAGACCACGTTCCGCGACGGATGATGTGCCCTCCGCGTCCGCTGTCGGGCCGGCGGTCCGGCGCGCCCACCACCACAGGACCGCGGCGGCGATCACGATCACCTCGGCGAGCGAGCAGGCCGTCGCCACCGCCCTGGCGAGCCCGCCGTCGAACTGGAGCGACCCGTAGGAGTACTCCGGGGCGGAGCCGATCCCGAACATCCGGGCCACGACGAACGGGGTGGCCGGCACCGCCTCGATCTGCAGGCCGCGCGCGCTCTGCGCGTCCAGGAACCCCAGCGCGCCCCGCCACCAGCCGGCGAGCGCCAGGACGGCGGCCAGGACGGCGGCCGTCCCGCCCGCGCCCGCCACGATCCGCGCCACCCGGCCCGGTACCGAGGAGCCCGGGCGGGTCAGCCCGCGTCGTCCCAGCGCCACCAGGAGCAACCCGGGCCACACCTTCACCGCCACACCCAGCGCCACCCAGCCACCGAACCGGCCGAACCGGCCGTCGCCGGGGCCGGGGCCGGAACCGGAGCCGGGGCCGGGGGGCCCACCGGGCGCGGAGCCGCCCAGAGCGAGGAGCGCGGCCAGCACCGCCGCCGCCGGCACCAGGTCGAACCGGGTCAGCAGCACCGGGCCGAGGGCGAGCGTGGCCAGCAGCCAGTAGCGGGCCGCCGTGGGTGAGCGGCGGGCCAGCGCCCGGGTGACCAGCGCGTCCACGACGAGCATCAGCAGGTAGAAGGACACCTCGTACGGGACGCCGGCCAGCTCGCGCGGCACCGCGGGCAGGGCCAGGACGACCGCCGCGCCCGGCGGGTACTGCCATTTCTCGTCCCCGGGCACCGTCCCGTCACCGACGAGCGTGTGGCCCCACTCCCGGTAGAGATCGACGTCGCCGAGCACGCTCTGCTGGGCACCGAAAACCTGGCCGGCCAGCGCCAGGGTGAGCAGCAGAGCCCGACTGAGGACCCAGGTGACGGCCAGCGGCCGTCGGCGCAGGGCCGCGCGCCAGCGCGCCAGGCCACGTACCGGGCCGCGGGTCCGTCCTGTCGGCCCTGCCTCTCCCGAGCTCCTCACGATCCCCGGAAGGTACCGGTCGCGGCGGCGAGCGCGGTACCGGCGTGGGACAGTCGTAGCCATGCGAGTACGCTGCGCTACCTAGCGTCACACCAGCGGTTACGTGACTCGAGCCCACGTACCTGCTACCGACAGCAGGAGTCACTCCACGGTGCGCGTTGCGCACGTGAGCGCGGAGCCCGACGGCGCGTTCCGCGCGTTACGGGTGGCCGGACGCGCCGCGGAGGTGTTCTGTGATCCTCGGGACCGGCTCCGCCTGGGACACGGCGTGCGTACAGCTCGCCGACGCGGCCCAGCATCTGGGTCTCGACGACGGCATGCACGACCTGCTGCGCACGCCGCGGCGGTCGATCACCGTCTCCGTCCCGCTGCTGCGGGACGACGGGCAGCTGCTCGTCCTGTCCGGCTACCGCGTCCAGCACAACCTCGCCCGCGGGCCGGCCAAGGGTGGGCTGCGCTACCACCCGGCCTGCGACCTGGACGAGGTCAAGGCGCTGGCCATGTGGATGACGTGGAAGTGCGCGCTGATGGGGATCCCCTACGGCGGTGCCAAGGGCGGCATCGCGGTCGAGCCGGGGCTGCTCTCCCGGCAGGAACGGGAGCGGATGACCCGCCGGTACGCCGCCGAGCTCGTCCCCCTGATCGGGCCGGACAAGGACATCCCGGCCCCGGACGTCGGCACCGACGAGCAGACCATGGCCTGGATCATGGACACCTACTCGACGCACACCGGCCACACCGCCCCGGGCGTCGTCACGGGCAAGCCGCTGTCCATCGGGGGGTCCGCCGGACGGGCCGGGGCCACCAGCCGCGGGGTCCAGCTCGCCGCGTTCGCCGCGCTGCGCGAACTCGGCCGGGACCCGCGGGAGACCACGGTCGCCGTCCAGGGGTTCGGCAAGGTGGGCGCCCTGGCCGCCCAGTACCTGCACGACGCCGGCTGCCGGCTGGTCGCGGTGTCGGACGTGAAGGGCGGCATCCACAACCGGGCGGGGCTGAACCCGTCCGCGCTGATCCGCCATCTGGCCCGCGGGGCCGACACCGTCGTCGGCTACCCGGGCACCGACACGATCACCAACACCGAGCTGCTCGAACTGGACGTCGACATGCTCGTCCCCGCCGCGATGGAAGGGGTGATCAACACCGGCAACGCGGACCGGGTGAAGGCGCCGCTGATCGTCGAGGGCGCGAACGGGCCGGTCACCGCCGAGGCGGACCGTGTGCTGGCGGGCAACGGGACGGTGATCGTCCCCGACATCCTCGCCAACGGCGGCGGGGTCGCCGTCTCCTACTTCGAGTGGGTGCAGGACATCCAGGCGTACTTCTGGACCGAGGACCAGGTCAACGACCGGCTGCGTGCCCTCATGCAGCGCTCCTACCAGGAGGTGTCGGCGCTGGCCCGCGAACGGCGGGTCAGCCTGCGGACGGCCGCGCACATCATCGGGGTCGCCCGCGTCGCCGAGGCGCACCGGACCCGCGGTCTGTATCCCTGAGACCGGCGCCGCCCGGGCCGCGCAGGGACACCTCGTCCGCGACCCGGGCGGCCAGCGCGAACAGCGCCGACTCGGCGTCGGCGGGCGAGGTCCGGTTGCGCCGCAGGTGCCCGCAGCTCTCGCAGCGGTGGGTCAGGACGGTGTCGCGGGCGCGCATCTCGACCCCGATGGGACGCATCAGCCCGCGGCACGGCGCCGCCCGGTCGCCGGGGTTGACGTCGACGTGCCGCGACCAGAGGCAGGCGGGACAGTGGTTCGTGTACCCGTCGCCGCGCACGGTGGCGCCGCACACCAGGCACGCGAAGTCCTCCGGCGTCCGGGCGAACCGGCGGCCGTCGTCGGCGCCCCGGGTGGCGCCGGGCCCGTCCTCAGGCGGTTGCACCGTTCAACGGTAGGGCAGGGCACGCCCGGTCCGGACGGCCCCGCGCCCCCGGGCGGCTCCACACGGGGGCGGCGTGACCGACGCGCCAGGGGAACGAACGGGGATGTCGGACCCACAGGGTGAAATAGTGGGCGGCGACCACGCGACCGTGGTGCGTGTCGCCCGCTCGAGCGCCTCCGTAGCGAGGCGGCCCACAAGGAGGTCCCAGCGTGGACGCCGCCCCTGCCGAGGCCCGGCGCCGAAGTGTCCCGGCCCCGGCCTCGCCGCCACGCCCGGGGCGGAGCGCCTCCGCGCCCACCGGCACCAGGCCCACCGGCTCCAGGCCCACCGGTTCCGGGCCCACCGGCTCCAGGCCCACCGGCCGTGGGCCCGCGGGTTCCGGGCCGGGCGGGTCCGGTCCCAACCGGGCGGCGGGCGGGAGCGCGACCGGCGGCGGGGCGGGCGGCTCCGGCGGGAACGGGCGCGCGGAGAACGGGCGTGGCGGCGGCGAGCACGGTGGCGGCGAGCACGGTGGCCACGAACATGGTGGCAACGGTCGCGGTGGCAACGGGCTGACCGAACGGGAGGCCCGGGTTCTCGCCTTCGAGAGTCAGTGGTGGCGCTACCCCGGTGCCAAGGAGGCCGCCATCCGGGCGGAGTTCGGCCTGTCGTCAACCCGCTACTACCAGATCCTGAACGTTCTGATCGACTCGCCGGCCGCGCTGGCCGCCGACCCGATGCTCGTCCGCCGGCTGCGCCGGCTGCGCGAGCAACGCCGGCGCGCCCGCTCCGGTCAGGTGGACGACGCCGGCGAGCCCGGCGACGACGGTTCCGACGACGCCTGAGGAGAGCCCGTGCCCAGAGGCTCCCACGACTTCTCCCGGCACCCCGGTGGTGACCGCCTGCGCATGGCGGGCGCCGCCGGAGTGGCCGTGCTGGCCGTACTGGCCGGAATTCTGCTGGTGAACCTGCTCAACGGTTCCGGCGACTCCGACGGCGCCGCCCCGGCGGTGGCCGGTGGGCCCGCCGCCCCCTCGGGCGGGCCCACCCCGGGTGCCGACCGCCCCGAGGACTCCGCCAGCCCGACGCCCTCGGAGCGGGCGACCCCGAGCCGGTCGCCCAGCCCGACGCCCGCCCCGCGGCCGTCGCCGACGCCGCAGTCCGCCCCGGCGCAGCCGCCCGCGCCCCCGGGCACCGGGGCGCCGAAGGTCTTCGCGCCCGTGGTCGTGCTGAACAACTCCCGGATCGCGGGCCTCGCGGACAGCGCCGCCGACCGGGTGGAGGCGGCCGGCTTCCGGGTCGAACGGGTCGGCAACTACCTGAGCCAGTACAACGTGCCGGTTTCCACCGTCTTCTACGATCCCGAGGACGCCGACGCCGCGCGCACCCTGCTCGAGACGGTTCCCGGCGTCGGGCGGATGGTGCCCCGGGCGGAAACGAGGATCATCGAGACCGACACCCTGATCCTGGTCGTCACCCGGGACTTCCCGACCGACGACCAACCGTGACAACGGCCCACCAGCCACCAGCCCTCACACGTGACGGGAAGGGACCGTGACCGACTCCTCCGCGCCCTCGCCGCCCGCTCCCGCGGGTGCCCGCGCCACCGCCGAGCCCGCCCCCGCCCCGCGCACCCTGGCCGGCGGCGCCGGCCTGGCCGCCCTGCTGACGACGCCGGGCAAGGCGCTCGTCGCCCTCGACTACGACGGCACCCTCGCCCCGATCGTCTCCCGGCCCTCCGACGCGGTACCCGCGCCCGGCGCGATGGCCGCGCTGGGGCGGATCTCCCGGTGTGTCGGCACCGTCGCGATCATCACCGGCCGGCCGGTGGACGCCGTCCTCGAGCTCACCGGGGCGGAGCGGTTCGCCGATCTCGGGCGCCTGCTCGTCCTCGGCCAGTACGGGTTGCAGCGATGGGACGCCGAGACCCGGCAGACCACCGCCCCGGAACCGCTGCCCGGGGTGGAGGCGCTGCGCTCGGCCCTGCCGGACGCGCTGCGCGACGCCCCGGCCGGGACGTCCGTCGAGGACAAACGGCACGCGCTGGTCGTCCACGTACGGCGGACCGCGGACCCCGACGCCGCGCTGGCGGCGCTCACCCCGGCGCTGACCAGGCTCGCCGAGGAGTACGGGCTGGAGGCGGCGCCGGGCAAGCGGGTCCTGGAGCTGCGTCCGCCCGGTCACGACAAGGGCCGGGCCCTGCGCGGGCTCGTCGCCGAGCGGGCGGCCCGGTCCGTCCTGGTCGCCGGCGACGACTACGGGGATCTCCCCGCCTTCGAGGCGGTCGACGAGCTGCGGGCCGGCGGGCTGGGCGCGATCACCGTGTGCAGCGACAGCCCGGAGGTGCCCGACGTGCTGCGCGCGCGGGCGGACCTGGTCGTCGGCGGCCCGACCGGCATGGTCACCCTGCTGGAGGTGCTGGCCGACCGCCTCGGCGCCTGACTGGGAACCGCCCCGGCGCGAGGAACCGGATCAGCCGGCGTGCTCCGGTTCCGCCGGCGCGTGGCCGCGGATCTCGTCCAGCTGCGCCTGGAACCAGGCCCGCGGCGGCAGCTCACCGGCGACGGCGGCCAGCCGCCGGGCCCGGGCGCGCCGCTCGGCCGCCGGCATGACCAGTGCGGTGTGCATCGCCTCCGCGGTGGCCGTCACGTCGAACGGGTTCACCACGACCGCGTCGGCGGCCATCTGCGAGCACGCCCCGGCCTCCCGGGACAGCACGAGGACCCCGCCGTCGGCCGAGACCACCATCCCCTCCTTGGCGACCAGGTTCATCCCGTCCCGGATCGGGTTCACCACCAGGACGTCGGCGAGCGTCATGGCGGCCAGCGAGCGCGGGAAGTCGTCGTTGATCTCCAGGTGTACCGGCAGCCAGGTGTCCGTCCCGAACTCGTCCTCGATCTCGGCGGCGAGACGCTGGACGGCCGCCGTGTACTCGCGGTACTCGGGCAGGTCATGGCGGGACGGGTAGGCACAGACCAGGTGCATGACCCGGCCGTGCCACTCCGGGTGCGAGCGGAGCAGCTCGCGGTAGGCGTCCAGGCCACGGACGATGTTCTTGGACAGCTCGGTGCGGTCCACCCGGACCACCAGGCGGCAGCCCCCGGCCAGCTCGCGCAGCTCGGCCGCGCGGGCGCGCACGTCGGGGCGGGCCGCGCGGTCCCGCAGCTCGGGGGCGTCCACCCCGAGGGGGTACAGGCTGGTGCGCACGGTGCGCCCGCCGGCGGTGACGGAGTCGCCCACCACCTCGGCGTCGAGGATCTCGGCGCAGCAGTCCCGGAAGGCCGCCGACCAGGCCGGGGCGAGGAAGCCGAGCCGGTCCGCCCCGAGCATGCCGTGCAGGATCGCCGCGGACACGTCGTCGGGCAGCATCCGGAAGTACTCCGGCGGGCACCACGGCGTGTGGCTGAAATGGGCTATCCGCAGGTCCGGTCGCATCTGGCGCAGCCGGGCGGGGACCAGCGTCAGGTGGTAGTCCTGCACGAGCACGCACGCCCCCGGCGCGGCCAGCTCGGCCAGCGCGTCCGCGAACGCCGCGTTGTAGGCCTCGTAGGCGGCCCAGTCCTCGCGGAAGGACGCCCCGAAACTCGGTTCCGTCGCCGGGGCGTGCAGCAGGTGCAGGACGAACCAGAGCGTCCGGTTGGCGACGGCGTTGTAGGCACGGTCGAACAGCACCCGGTCGAGGTCGAGCATCCGCACCGAGGCGCCGCCGGTGTCGTAGCCGCTGCGGTCGATGCGGCCGCCCGGCGCGGAGCGGGCGGCCCGCCGGTCGGCGTCGCTCAGGGCCGCGCAGACCCAGACGATCTCCCGACCGTCCTCGGGCGCGTCCTGCACGACCTGGGCCAGGCCGCTGACCAGACCGCCGCCGCCACGCCGGGGATGCAGACGACCGTCGTCGCCGGCGACGAACGACACCGGCCCCCGGTTCGACGCGATCAGCAGATCGGCCTGGGCCGGGTACTCGCTCCCGGGCGCCGTGAACTCCGCGATGCCCGGCATGTGACGCACACAGCGGAGCGTAGGCCATCGGGTGCCCTGTCGGGGCGCCACCCGCGCGGTCAGTCGGTGGCGAGTGCGCTGCGTACCGCGGTGGCCCAGCCCGCGCCGAGCGGGCCGTCCTCGACCACCACGTTGTCGTAGGCCGGGAGCAGCGCGGCGATGTCCGGGTGGCGTACCGCGTTGGCCACCAGGTGCATCCGCCCCACCGAGGGGGCCATCGCGAGGTCGCTCGCGGAGTCGCCGATGGCGATCGCCTCGGCCGGGTCCACCCCGCGCCGCCGCAGGTCGTGCGCGACGGCGTCGCCCTTGCTGACGCCGTCCGGCACCAGGTGGTACACGTGCGGGTGCACCCCGAGACCGGGCATGTGCGCCGGTGAGATGAGCCCGTTGTCGCGCATGCTCAGCCAGCCGAAACCGGACTCGGCCAGCCAGCCGTCCACCTCGGCGACGTCGATCCGGCCACGCAGCATGACGTCCACCTCGCGGCCGGTGTGCCAGGGGGTGTGCAGCTCCAGGCGACCGGGGTGCAGCTTGACCAGTTCGTCGAGCAGGCTCTCCGGCACCCGCTCGAACGAGTCGGGCATCGCCCCGCGCAGGATCTCGCTGTCGAGCCCGGTGTTCCAGCCGACGATCGCGCCCAGCTCGCCGATGAACCCGTCGGCGCCGAAGATCCCGGCGGCCTCCACGAGCTGCGGCCTCGTCCGCCCGGAGACCAGCACCAGCGCGATGCCCGCGTCGTGCAGGTCGACGAGGGCGCGGGCGGGGTCAAGGGTGGTGTCGCCGCCCTCGGCCCGGAAGAAGCAGCCCCGCGGGCCCACCATCGTTCCGTCGAGATCGGTGTAGACCACGCGAACGCTCACGCTTCGGGCTCCCTGGTGTCGGTCCGGCGAGATCGCGGCCGGCGGCCAGCGGCCCAGGTGGCGGGGGCACACGGCCCCGCTGCCCGGCCGCGACCCACCTCAGGACGTGTCATCGAAGCACCTGTGGCACACGGCAAACCACTGGAACTCCGGTGCACGCCTGTCCGCACGCGGTCTACAGTACGGACAGACAACTTCATCTGGCTCATCCAGAGGGGCAGAGGGAACGGCCCAGCGAAGCCCCGGCAACCACCGACGCATCCATGCGCGGCAGGTGCTAATTCCGTCCCGGGACGCAGCCGGCTCCCGGGGAAGATGAGGAGTTTCGCATGACTCTCGCGCCCGAGCGCGCCACTCTCCCGAGCCCGGACGCCGCCAACCCCGCCGTGTCGCTGTCCTGTCGCCACTGCGGTGCGTCGTACCCACTGTCGCCCACCCACGTCTGTATCGAGTGTTTCGCCCCACTCGAGATCTCCTACGACGAGGACCGGCTGCGCAAGGTCACCAGGGCGTCGATCGAGGCCGGTCCGTCCAACCTGTGGCGGTACGTCGGCCTGCTGCCCGCCGGGCACGTCGCCGAGCGGCGGGTCTCGCTGGACGCCGGCTGGACCCCGCTGCGACCCGCCCCGCGCCTGGCCGCCGAGCTCGGCCTGCGCACCCTGTGGGTCAAGGACGACAGCGCGAACCCGACCCACTCCTTCAAGGACCGGGTCGTCTCGGTGGCCCTCACCGCCGCCCGCGAGCTCGGCTTCCACACCGTCGCCTGCGCGTCCACCGGGAACCTCGCCCAGTCCGTCGCCGCGCACGCCGCGTCCGCCGGCCTGCGCTCGGTCGTGCTCGTCCCGCACGACCTGGAGGCCGGCAAGACCGTGTCGACGGCCGTGTACGGCGGCACCCTGGTCGCGATCAAGGGCAACTACGACGACGTCAACCGGCTGTGCAGCGAACTGGCCGGCGAGTACGAATGGGCGTTCGTCAACGTCAACGTCCGGCCGTTCTACGCGGAGGGCTCGAAGACCCTGGGCTACGAGGTCGCCGAGCAGCTCGGCTGGCGCATCCCGGGCCAGGTCGTGGTGCCGATCGCCTCCGGCTCCCTGCTCACCAAGATCGACAAGGCGTTCGGTGAGCTCGGCCGCCTCGGGCTCGTCGAGCCCACCCCGTACAAGGTCTTCGGTGCCCAGGCCGCCGGCTGCAACCCGGTGGCGGCGGCCTACGCCCGCGGCGCCGACACGGTCGCCCCGGTGAAGCCGTCGACGATCGCCAAGTCGCTGTCGATCGGCAACCCGGCGGACGGCCCCTACGCCCTCGACGTCGCCCGCCGCACCGGCGGTGCCATCACCGACGTCACCGACGACGAGATCGTGGACGGCATCCGCCTGCTGGCCCGCACCGAGGGGATCTTCGGGGAGACCGCCGGCGGCGTCACCGTCGCCTGCCTGCGCCGCCTGCTGAACGAGGGCCTGCTCGACCCGGATGTCGAGACGGTCATCTACAACACCGGCGACGGGCTGAAGACCCTCGACCCCCTGGTCGCCACGGGTGGCCCCACCGCCACGATCCCGCCCTCGCTGTCCGCGTTCGAGGCCGCCGGCCTCGGCGACGACTGACCTCCCTCGCCGTACCTTCTCTTCCCTTCCCTTGAGCCGCCCTCCTCAGTTGAGCCGTCCTCCCCAGTAGGACCGGTGGCGGACACAACGTGTGCGGACCCGGGTCCAGCGCCAGCCCGGCCCATCACCGAGCCCGGTGGTGGGCCGGTTCGGTGTCGGTCCGCGGGAGCTGGTCGGGGTTGTGCGCGGCTGGTCCGGATGGCGTTGTTCGGCACCGGTTCCGCCTGCGGCCACACGGATTTTTCGGGACTGTCGCCGCAGGCGGGGAGGCCTCGCCGGCCTGCCGCCACGCCGGCGGGACACGGGAGGCGAGCTTGCACTCACCCAGGTCGAGTGCTAAACAAGACTTGGCACTCTCCCCATGGGAGTGCCAAGGGCTGAAACGACGAGGCTTCCTGGTCATCCTTCCGTTCGCACGGGTCTCCGTTCGCACGGGGGCCGGGTCGGGGCCGTCCGTCGCGGGCGTCGTTGTGGCCAGGCCATCGAACTGCCATCCCCCTGGGAGGACCCAGACACCATGCCGAAGATCATTGCCTTCGACGAGGAGGCACGGCGCGGCCTGGAGCGCGGCATGAACCAGCTCGCCGACGCGGTCAAGGTCACGCTCGGCCCCAAGGGTCGCAACGTCGTGCTGGAGAAGAAGTGGGGCGTCCCCACGATCACCAACGACGGTGTCTCCATCGCCAAGGAGATCGAGCTCGAGGACCCGTACGAGAAGATCGGCGCGGAGCTCGTCAAGGAAGTCGCGAAGAAGACCAACGACGTCGCGGGTGACGGCACCACCACCGCCACGATCCTCGCCCAGGC